>JBPCLX010000202.1:0-5585 GCA_051002815.1 Gemmatimonadaceae bacterium | reverse complement strand
GCAGGAATCCGTAACCCTCACAGGCACCGCCCGCCAAACCGATCGCCGGATAGACCGTGATGTCGTGACACTGGGTAGGGCCGGGACGCGGGCCGTCGTCGTCTGTGCCGAACGTGCTCGCGATGATGCCCGGAAGTGCCGCACGAAGCGCGGCGCTGTCGGCCGCAGTGGGTGCGCCGGTTCCATTTCGAGCCTTGACGATGCTGTCGAGCATTGGACCGGTGAAGCGGGGCGACATTATCCGCTCGACACCCCTCACCGTTGCAGTGAACATACCCCTCGAGCGTGCCTCCGCGGCCATTCTCGCTGCTGCCGCAATGTCCTCGGGTGCCTCGCCATGCCGCGGCGGTGCCACCAGGTCATTGAAGATGCGCGGCGAGCTCACGATTGCTGCCTGCTCGGGATTCGCCAACGGCACCTTGATGACCTCGATGCGGAAAAGGGCCGTATTGGGATCCTCGTCAGGCGACGCGGCGATGCAGCCGGGCAGCTCGCTGGGAGACCGCACGCCGGCCGAGCCGGAGATGTACACGTAGACGTTGGCCGGATCGTCGGGATCGACCAGCAACGTGTGCGTGTGCGAGCCGCGGCAGGTCTGCACGTTGCCGACGTTTCGCGGATTGCGGATGTCGCTGATGTCGAAGATGCGGAGACCGCGCAAACGGTCCGAGCTGACGGTGTCCCTCACTCCCTGCGTACCGCAGTCGAGTCGACCGGTGAGGCCCTCGCCGGAGATGAAGAGCAGATTCCGGTAGACAGAAACGTCGCTCTGGGAGGCTGGGCAGACGTATGCCGTGGCCAGAGTGGGCCGGCTCGGATTGGAAATATCCCAGATCTGCCAGCCGTTGTAGTTCCCCTGAATTGCGTAGTTGCCGCTGAACGCCAGGTCGGAGTTCGTCACGCCCAGAAAGTTCTCCGGCGATGGCGTCTTGGAGAGAACGCGCAGGTTCCACACTGCCTCGCCGGCATCCTGCAATCCCGCGCGCAGACCGATACGCGGATCCGGACTCGGTGGTGTGGCGGACATGTTGCCTGCCGGCGCCGGCTCCGCGGACATCGAAGGCGAAGCAGAGCTGGCGCAACCGGCCGCGGACAGCAGTCCGAAGGCGACTGCCAGGGCAACGAGGGATTCAGGGATTCGCGCCAGTGATCGGCGCGCCCGGTCCAAGGATTCCATTGATGATTCCTCTAGGGGAGCGAAGTGAGAACTACTGCCTTTCGACAACGAAACTACGGTGAGGGATTCTCGAACATGAGGTCTATGAGCATCCCCTCCATTCGTTCGATCTCGGTGATTTGATCGACGTTGACATCGGATGCGAACTTGAACACCGTCTCGTCCTGGCCGGCACCATACGAGCTGAACAGATCGTTCACCATTGAGACGGCACCGCGGTGATGCTGAATCATGAAGGTGAGGAACAGCCGGTCGAACTCGGCTCCCCTCGCCTGATCCAACTGCGTCTTTTGAGCGGCGGTGAGCATGCCCGGCATGAGCATCTCGTGATCCGAATGGCCGTGCGCCGCGCCCGTGGGCATCGGCATACCTGAAGGACGCAGCTCGGGCACCGGCTGTTGGCGGTCGCGGAGCCACCGCTGCATGGTTTCGATCTCATCCCTCTGGGAATTGATGATGCGTGCCGCCAGGGTTCGCACCGGAGCGCTGGCGCCGTGAGTCGGCGCCCAGGCGGCGATCTGTAGAGCCTGAGCATGGTGGCCGATCATGCTCGACATGAATTTCACGTCCGCCGCAGTATACGGATAACGGATGCTGTCCGCCCGCGCGCGCGCAATCGCCGCTGAGTCAGCTCTTGCTTGGGCGGACTCAGCGGGAGATGCGGCGGTCTCTACGGCACGAGGGGGGCTACTGCACCCCGCTACCGCCAGCGCGACCGCGACGGCCATTCCGCGACTTTGAGATCCGTTCATTCGGTCAGGCTCAGTGTTTGTGCAAAGGCGGAGCCGGGCAAAAATGGTTCCGCTCGAACCATGAAATCAGCCGCGGGGGAGTCTCAAACGGGCCCCGACGACTCGCGGTGATACTTCCCATTTAGTGCAAAGGTTCACATCGTGACAGCCAGCCATGCCGATCCAGCCGGCACCGCACCGAGCGAGAGTTGAGAGTCAATCGGACCACGTCGCGTTCAACCGAGGATGTCGTGTCCCGATTCCAGTGCATCGGCTCACTCTGCCGCACTACGGCCGCCGAGCAATCACGTTAGGTGCGAACCATGCCTGAAACTCTCTCGAGGAGGTGCAGATGACGGCGCTCACAGCCACCACGATCCAGGAATTGACCCGCGACGTCGGAGGGCAGGTCGTGCTTCCGCACGACGCTGACTATCCGGCCGCGCGCACGATCTGGAATGCGATGATCGACAAGAAACCCGCGCTAATCGTCCGTTGCAAAGCCGTATCGGACGTGGTTCGCGCGGTGAATTTCGCACGGGACAACGGCCTCCCGCTGGCTGTTCGCGGCGGCGGGCACAACATCGCCGGCAACGCCCTGTGCGACGACGGGCTCGTGATCGATCTCTCGGCGATGAAGGCAGCGAACGTCGATCCGTCAGCGCGACGCGTCACTATCGAGGCCGGTGCTACGCTAGCCGACCTCGACGCCGCGACGCAGGCCCACGGCCTGGCTACCCCAGTGGGGATTAATTCGACCACCGGTATTGCCGGGCTGACGCTGGGCGGCGGGTTTGGCTGGCTCAGTCGGAAATTCGGTATGACCATCGACAATCTCGAGTCCGTCGAGATTGTGACGGCCAAGGGCGAAGTGTTGCGCGCTAGTGCGTCCGAGCACACCGACCTGTTCTGGGCTCTGCGAGGAGGCGGCGGCAACTTCGGCGTCGTCACCAACTTCGAGTTTCGGCTTCACCCGGTGGGTCCGAATGTCCTGAGCGGACTGATAGTCTATCCCTTCTCCGAAGCGAAGTCGGTGCTCCGGCAGTATCGGGAATTTATGGAGAAGGCGCCTGACGAGCTCTCGGTGTGGACCGTCCTTCGCCAGGCGCCGCCGTTGCCGTTCCTGCCTGAAGCGGTCCACGGCAAGGAGGTGGTGGTTCTCGCGTTGCTCTACACCGGTGACCCGGACAAGGGCCAGCCACTCATCGAACCGTTGCGCAAATTCGGAACGCCGGTGGGTGAGCATGTGGGCATCCAGCCGTATGCTGCCTGGCAACAGGCATTCGATCCGCTTCTCACGCCAGGCGCGCGTAACTACTGGAAGTCCCACAACTTCTCGAAGCTGAGCGATGGATTGTTCGACGCCGTCATCGAATACATCGAGAAGCTGCCGTCAGCCCAGTGCGAGATATTCTTCGGTGCAATAGGAGGCGCAACGACACGCCCGGCTCCCGACTCGGCGGCGTACGCCCATCGTGACGCGAACTTCGTGATGAACGTGCACGGGCGCTGGGACTCGCCGAGCGAGGACGCGGCGGGAATCCGCTGGGCGCGCGACTTCTTCAAGGCATCGGCGCCATTTGCCAGCAGTGGTGTCTACGTCAATTTCCTCACCGCCGACGAGACTGATCGGGTGAAGAGTGCCTACGGCCCGAACTACGACCGCCTAACGAAAATAAAGCGGAAGTACGACCCTCAGAACCTTTTCTGCGTCAACCAGAACATCAGTCCTGCATAACGGGCGTGGGAAGAAGTGCCAGTTGCGAGATTCGAGATGCGAGATGCGAGTTGTCGAGCTGCGAAGAATCATTCACCTTTGGCACTCCGACATTCGCAATTCTGTTCCCTCGCATCTCGCATCTCGCATCTCGAATCTCGAATCTCGCAACTCGCAACTTTGGTTCACGCCGGCTCCGCCATCGCCAGCACCTGTTCCTTCGACAGGTTCATCGAGTGCACCTCCTGCGCGTGGCTCTGAACCGAGCGCACGAGCTCCTCGTCCGTGTTGGCGCGGATGGTCTTGCCGCAGTCGCAGGATACTTTCTTCTCCGACATAATCTCTCCTCCTGATGGTACGGTAAGCTGGCGAACCCCGCCTCATGTGGGCAGAGTATAACTCGCGCCCTTTGGGAACTGCTTGGGGGAATCTTGGAATCATCGATCATTCGCGTCTACCTGGCCGGCCGCCTCTCCATTGAAGCGGCCGGAACGCTGATCGGTCCGGACCAGTTTCCGGGACAGCAGGGGCGCATTGCGTTTGCGTACCTCACGCTCGAGAGGGGCCGGCCGGTAACCCGGGCGGAACTCGCCGAGGCTCTCTGGCGCGACGAGCTGCCGGGCGCGTGGGAGTCGGCGCTGAGTTCGATCATCAGCAAGCTCAGGTCGCTCGTCGCGAGGCCGATGCTGCGCGGATCAGTGACCCTCACCAGCGCGCGGGGCTACTACGAGCTGCGGTTACCCGGCAGTGCATGGGTCGACGTGGAGGCCGCCGCCGATGCGATACACGATGCCGAGGCTGCGCTCAGAGCTGGGGAGCCGCGCGGCGCGTACGGCGCCAGTGCGGTGGCGCATCACATCTCGCGCCGACCCTTTCTACCGGGGGAGCAGGGTGCCTGGATCGAGGCGCGACGCGACAGGATGCGCGGCATTCTGCTTCGCGCGCTCGAGGCGCGAACCGAAGTGTACATGTGGAACAAGGAGTATTCGCTCGCGCTGCAGAATGCCAAGGACCTGATTGCCCTGGAGCCGTTCCGCGAGAGCGGGCACCGACTGGTGATGCGTGCCCTCGCGGCAATGGGAAACTCTGCCGAGGCACTCAAAGCGTACGAGCATTGCCGCAACCTGATTGCGACCGAGCTCGGGGTCGATCCCTCGCCGCAGACGAAAGCGACCTACGAGAGCCTGCTACAATCGCTGTAGCGACGCCGGCGATGTTTTACGGGAGCATGGAGGAACGATCGTCACTCTCGCATCTCGCATCTCGCATCTCGACTCGATGCAAGATCTGCCACTGCGTTATGTGCATAGCGCCGTAACCGCCTCCTCGAACGATTCGCGATGCCCGCCACCGCGTACACGCGTCGTCGCATCGAACCCCACCTGCTCCAGCCGCTTCGCCGCCTCGAGCATGGTGTGCATGTTGAACGGCACACCCTCCACGCGCGAAAGGTACTCTTCGGCCGCGGTGAGGTAACCCATCATTCCTCCCAGCTCGGTGGGGGCGTATACCTTCCCCGAGGCGCGCAGCACCTTCGCCTGCGCGGGGTCGGGCATAACGAGGTTTTCGCTGCCGCATATCACCTGAACCCTTTCGTTCACGACGATCGCGGCGACGGCCTCCGGATCGAGCGAGCCCCCGGCCGCGTTCACCGCCAACCCGTCGACCGGCTGGCTCAGAAACCCCAGCCTGGACTCCGGTGCCCATGCGAGCACTCCCATCCGCGCCAGCTCCGTGCGCCGTTCCTCTCGCGATTCCAGCGCCAGGATCTGCGTTCCGCACTCCTTCAAGCGCCTTACGAGATGCATGCCGATGTTCCCGCACCCGATCAGCCCGACGATGGCGTTCTCCAACCCGATTCCGCAGGCGCGAAGCATCCCGTGCAGGACCTGGAAGTTCCCCTCCCCTGTCGGCACCGATGTGTCGGCAATCACGCTCCCCTTGTACCTCGCGTTCAGAT
>JBPCLX010000201.1:0-11411 GCA_051002815.1 Gemmatimonadaceae bacterium | reverse complement strand
CGGCGCACAGACCGGGGCTCGGCTCTCGGCGTCCGACTTCGCGCTGGCGGTTGGGGCGGCCCGCCAGGTTGGCTGGCTGCGCGCCGGCTTGGTGGGCAAGCTCGTGAGGCAGCAGGTGGCGGAGGCGAGTGGCAGCACCGGCGCGATCGATGCCGGGGTGGAGGCGAAGCTTCCGAAGGGCGCAAGAGTATCGCTCGCCATTCAACACCTGGGCGGCCGGCTGGCGCTGTCGGGACGAGAGGCGGAGTTGCCGACTCTCTGGCGGGCCGGGCTCGCTCTGCCGACGTTGCGTCGGGGCTCGGTCGAAATTCGCGCGGTCGGGGAGTTGCTCGGCGTTCGCGATGACCAGCTCTCGGCGGCCGCCGGCGGCGAGGCCGTGTGGCGCGTGGCGAATGGAATGGCGCTGGCGGCGCGGTTGGGGATGCGCTCGGTGCCCGACGAGGATCTGGGCTCCTCGCTCACGTTTGGCGGAGGGCTGGAGGGTGAGCGGATGTCGATCTCCTACGGATACAGAGGATATGGGGCGTTAGGTGGGGCGCATCGCGTAGGGGTCGTGTTCGGGAATAGGGAATAGGGAATCGATCTCTCGGCGAAGATTCCCAACGCCGATTCCGATTTTCCGAATCCCTGGACCATTCCCGATTCCCGACTTTCGATTCCCTGTTCCTGACTCGCTGTTCCCATTCCCGAGATCCCATTCCCGATTCCCGATCCCCCCTTCCCGGCCCCCGACGCGTCCTGCGCTTCGGGCTCATGCTCGTTGCCACATTTGCCCTGCTTGCCATCCCCGCCACTCGAACCGGACGCTACATCGCCCGCGCGACCTGGGAGGAGATGCGGATTCTGCACGGACGACGGCCCATTCCGGAGATGATCGCCGATTCCGCGGTCACGCCTCTGACGCGGGGAAAGCTGGAGCTGGTGCTGCAGGCGCGGACCTTTGCCGATGAGGAATTGGGTCTGGAGGCCGGTGAGAGCTTCACGACGTTCAGCCAGCTCGACCGCGACACGCTGGTTCTGGTGCTTAACGGGGCGCGACGGGACAGGCTGGAGCGGGTGACATGGTGGTTCCCCATAGTAGGGACGGTGCCGTACAAGGGGTTCTTCGACTTCGACAAGGCGCGTGCGGAGGCCGAGCGGATGGCGGACGATGGGTACGATCCGTACCTCCGGCCGGCATCGGCGTTCAGCACGTTAGGGTTCTTCAACGACCCGCTGCTTTCCAGCACGCTCAGGCAGGACTCGATCGACCTTGCCGGCACGGTGTTTCACGAGCTGACGCACAACACCTTCTACGCGCCAGGGTCGGCGGTCTTCAACGAGTCTTTTGCCAACTTCGCCGGCTCTCAGGGAGCGATACGGTTCTTTGCCGCGCGTGGTGACAGCGTGGCGGTCCGAAACGCCGCCGCGCGCTGGGAGGACGACAAAGTGCTGTCGCGCTATTACGGCATGCTCTACCGCGCGCTGGACTCGGCTTTTGCGGCGTACCATGACGACTCGCTTGCGCGCCTGACTGCTCGCGACTCGATCTATGCGCGCGGACATCGTGTCCTGCTCGACTCGATCGCCCCGACACTACGTACGCTGCCACGGGTCGCGCTCGATCGTATGCGGCTCAACAACGCGTCGCTGCTTTCGCGGCTGGTCTATTCCACCGATTTGGAGCTGTTCGATCTGGTGCTCGAGCGGGAGGGCGGGAATCTGCCGTGGGCGCTGGAGCGAATACTCGAGGTCGCGCGTAGCGACAGAGGGGATCCGTTCGGTGCACTCCGACAGCACGTGAGCGCGACGCCGAACCCGGAAGCGAGTCGGGCGCCCCCAATGGGGAGCGCCCGATTTCGTGCGAAGCAGCCCCCAACCGGCTAGTGCACGCGCCCCGACAGCATCCGCGACCGGCGGACCTGATCGAGGGCCTCGTAGATTTCGTGCACATTCTTGACGTCGCCGCGTAAGGCACCGCCGGAGCGCTTCATATCCGGATTGCCGGCGCCGCCAAAGGTGTACAACTCCAGCTGCAGCACGCCCAGCTCCTTTGCCGGGATTGGCATTTGCCGCGGCGTCAACGGCTGCAGCCCGTCGATACGCCGTCGGTTGTAGAACACCACGTCGGTGCCCGGCAGCTCGATGTCCTGTTCATACTGAAGGGCGGCAAGCAGCGCCGGTACTCCGCTCGCGGCCGACACTGCCGGAAGACCACCGCGGTTCACGCGAGTGTTGTTGATGAGGGATGCCGCGAGCGTCAGATCGCCGCCGCTGCGAATGAGTCCCTCGGCCCACAGCAGATCGTTCTCCGCGGCGAGCATCTGCGGCACCGTTCCGAACCCGCCGCCCGTGCCGGCGAGATCGGCGAAGCCGGCGTACTCGTACCTGATCTGGCCGATGTTGCTCTGGTGATACTGGCCGCGCGCCGGGCGAAAGATCGCCCGGCTGCTCCACGCGTAGTCCGTCCCGGCGTTGGCGGTCGCCGGAATCGTTCCGAACGGCGATTGCTGCGCCGGCCCGGCCCAGCTGCCGTCGCCCAGCCGATCGTCAGGCGAGTTAGGCGGTGGGTTTCCGTTCGGGTTAGGCCACGGATGCTGCTGCGTGGCTGGGTCGAGCAGGTTCGCGACCCGCGTGTCCATGCGCTCGGTGGATATGTCGTTGCTCCACAGCTTGAGCTCGTCGCACCAGGAGACGCAACCGTCACCACGGAAGGCGAAGTCGAACGGCGTTCCGGAGCTGATCCCGTTCGACGCGTAGGAGGTGACGCGGTTCCAATCGACCGCCCCGTTCTCCGCCGCATCGCGCGGGTAGTACGCCAGCAGGCGTGCCGCGAACGAGTTCGCAAGCTGAGCGAACTCTTCGTTGGTGAAGGAAGTTCCGTTCGTCCAGCCAGACGGCGTGGTGAAGGTGTTGGCGTTCGCGATCGCAATCGCCTCGTCGATCCTCGCCATCGCGGCGTCGAGTACCTCACCACGGTCGCTCAACTCGAGCGCGTCGAGATCCGAGGTCTCGATGGCAATGAACGCGCGGTCGTACGTCAACGCGAGGTAGCCGAGCGTCATGCCCTGCATGAGCAGCGCGCCCGCTTCCGACATCCTGGTGCCCTCGGGGCTGTTCACTTCGATATCGCGGTCGCGGATCGCGACCAGCACATCGTTCGCCGAGGACAACGCCGAGTAATACCCATACCATCGATGCTCGATAGCGGTCACCGCTGACGATGCAGTAGTGTT
Source organism: Gemmatimonadaceae bacterium (assembly GCA_051002815.1). Lineage (GTDB taxonomy): Bacteria > Gemmatimonadota > Gemmatimonadetes > Gemmatimonadales > Gemmatimonadaceae > JALZIF01. The sequence continues at coordinate 8,196 of JBPCLX010000201.1, read as the reverse complement.
CTCCCACTCATGGCGCGGCTCGGAGGAGTAGATCCGCATGTTGAAGTTGTTCCACGACGCGGAGTAGGAGTCCGCCATCGTCGTGAGCGGTCCAGCCGATTCCATCCCTTGTGTGGTGTTGAACCACACGCGATAGGTCCCGGCGAGCACCGCCGCGACGGACGGCCCATCGGACAGTGCGCGTTCGGTGTCCGGCGCGTTAGGATTCGCCACGTCGAGTTCCACGCAGCCCGACAGCGCCAGAAGCGCCGCGACCGCGAGTCCTCGACTCATGCCCTGTATGTTATGCATAGCATCCTGTTGATCAGAGGGTTCACGCAGCCTAGAAACCGAGATCGACGACGAACGTGAACGTGCGGAAGTTCGGATACGAGAACCCGTCGAACCTGAACGAGAACGGGTCGCCCGTCAGCCCCGCCACTTCCGGATCGTAGCCCGAATAATCGGTGAACGTCAGCAAATTGCGGCCGATGATCCCGATCTTGGCCGAGCTCAACCTGCCTCCGGGAAGCCGGGCGATCATCGACGACGGAAGCGAGTAGTTTACCGCCAACTCCTTCAGCTTGACGAAACTGCCGTCCTCGACGAAGAAGTCGATCGGATCGATCGAGTTGTAGAAGAAGTTGTAGTACGATTGCGACTTCCGCTCTTCCTCAGGCTTGTTCCGCTGGTCGTACACGCGGTCGCGGTTCTCGAAGAAAGGCCACTGCCGGGTGAAGTTGTAGATGTTGCCTCCCTGCACCCAGTTCATGGTGGCGCTGACGGCGAACGACTTGTAGTTGAGATACGTGTTGAAGTTGGCGCTGAAATCGGGATTCACATCCCCGATCTCCACCACGCTCTCACCGTCGGCATTGACGTACTTGATAGGCGATTCTCCCGCCGTCCGCCACGCCTCGCGGCGCACGACGTAGCCCTCCTCGTTCACGAGTACCGAATCCCGGCTCCATCTCTGCCCGGCGCCCGACAATGCGGCTTTGGCCGGATCGTCGTAGAGCTGGTCGATCGACTGGACCGTGCGCGAGCCGTACATCACGCCGAACTTCTCCCCCGGCGCAATGCGATACATCCGGACGTTCTCCGACGCCTCGGCGCCGACGTTAGGTCCCGTGCGGAACGGCGATACGCTCAATTCGGTGACCCGCTGTCGCGTGCGATCAGCGGCGACGTTCAGCCGCCAGACGAAGTCGGCCTTGTTGGCGGCGAGAAAACCGAGCGCGATCTCGTGCGTCTTGCCCTCGAGCGTCCCATCGTTACGCCACTGTGTCAGGTAGCCGGTGGCGGCCGACAGCGGTATCTCGAGGAGCTGATCCTTGGTCACTTTGGTCGCGTACGTGTACTCTGCGGTGAAGCGCTGGAACGCCTCGAGATCGAAACCAAACTCGGTTTCGGTCGAGTGCGCCGGCTTCAGCTCGCGGTTGCCGAGCCTCACCTTCACCGGCGAGCCGCCGATGATTGTGAATGCCTCATACTGTGCATCGAACGGCGGACGCAGCCCGGCCGTACCTCGCGAAACTCGAAGCTTGAACTCATCGATTCCGCCCATCTGAAAGTCTTCCGTCACGCGCCAGGCGCCCGAGGCGCGATAGTAGGTCGCGTCGCGGTTGTCGGCGCCGAACAGCGAGGACTGGTCGCGGCGCACCAGCCCGTCGATGATGTAGCGATCCCGGATGTCGAACGTCGATACGAGGTACGAGTTGCGGCTGCGTATCGGGAATGTGCCTGACGTGGGAACGATGCTCGCCGGGTCCGCCGCCGTGAATTCCGGAACGCGCACGACGGTGAATCCCCCCGACGACACATCGAGGACGTTCAGCTCCTGATCCTCGACCACCAGCGCGGCGCGCGTCGTGTTGCGGACCTCGCCGAACTCCAACAGGCTGGTCAGCGTCGCGCCGCCATTCCAGTTGCGCCCCTGCAGTGAGATCTGCTGGATGCCGCCGTCCGTCGGCAGACCCAGCGGGTCGAGAAAGTTGCGTGGCGTGACCGATTTGAAGGACTCCGACTCGCTGTCGTAGTTGAAGTTGCCCTCCGCCGTCAGCCAGTCGAGCAGGCGGTAGCGAGCCTTGCCGTAGCCGGTGTAGCGCTGCCGATCCGTCGTAATGTCGATGTTGTGCAGCGCATACAGTGGATTGGCGGCGTTGGCGACACGGTCGGGAATCTGCGCCCGGAACGGCGAGCCGTCCGGGTTGGGCGCGAGCAGGTCGACGTCAGGCTCGACGAACGTCAGGTCGAAGAACGGGGAGCCGGGCCCCTGGGTTGTCTCGTCGTTGTCGGACCGCGCATAGAACGCGCCGAACGAAAAGTCGAGCTTGTCGTTGACGATCTGATCCAGGTTAATCCGGAAGTTGCGCCGGTTGTACCCATCAAGCCCGGACAGCACCCCTTCCTGCCCGGTGTTCTGGAAGGAGGCATTCCAGTTCGTGTTCTCCCGGCGCTGACCTACCGAGAGGTAGTTCGTCAGAAACTCGCCGCTGCGAAGCGCCTCATCCTGGTGGTCGCGGTTCACCAGGTACGCATTGTCGGCGATGCCATCGGCCTCGGGCACGCGGGGGCAGTCGGCCGGATCGGGCGCGCCGCAGGCCGATCGTGCGTAGTTGCCGCTCGCATCGACTTCAAAGGAATGGGCGCCGGACATCGGAATACGCTTGGGCAGATACGACCGCCCGTACTCGTTCCGGAACGAGAAGTACAGCTCGCCCTCGGCGAGGTTTGCGCCTCGCTTGGTGAAGATCTGCACGACGCCGTTCGCGGCATCGGAGCCGTACAGGGATGACGCCGCCGCGCCCTTCACGACTTCGATTCGCTCGATGTCCTCGGACGAAATGTCGGCGAGACTTGCGCGCATGATCGTGCCATCGACGATGATCAGCGGATCCTGCTTGCCGGTTAGGCTCGTCGCGGATCGGAGCTTCACTGACGGTTCCTCGCCAGGCGCGCCGCTGCCCGAGAGGACCTGTGCTCCGGCCACCTTTCCGGTCAGTCCGTCGAGTGCCGAGACGCCGGGCACTTCGCGAAGCTGGTCGGCGTTCACCGTGCCCACCGAAAATGTGGTCTTGCGCGTGTCGGTCGCATCGGCCGTACCGGTCACGATGACCTCATCCAGCTGGATGGGATCGCGCGCCAGCGTGAAGTTCTGCGTCTGGTTGCCCTGCGAGAGCTGGACCTCACGCCTGTCCGGGCGGTGGCCGACGTAGCGGGCGACGAGCGTAACGGTCTGCCCACGCGCTCGGTCGCCTATGGTGAGCACGTAGTTGCCGGCCTCGGTGGTTGCTCCACCGACACCGAGCTCCTGGATGTAGACATTGGCGCCGCCCAAAGGCTGCCCCTGATCTCCGGTGACTCTGCCGCTGATGACCGCCTGAGCATCGACGCCGGCCGCGGCCACGAGACAGAGCACGGCAGCGGCCGCGCGGGCGAGCGCTGGTGCGAACCTGATACTTCTCATAAGGAGTCCTCCTCCTAAAGTCGAAGACAACGACGAACGAGTTGCCAGAGCTTCAATGGGGGCGGTGCGTCAGCCCCGGAGGATGGATGGTTGCGGCGTCCCTTGCGCTCGGAAACGGGGATTGGACAGCGCTTGGCCGGGGAGGTCGGCGGGCGCTGCGGGAACAAATATAGAGTGGGAGAACCGGCGCACAAACGTGGCCGATGCCCAAGATAGCCACCATTCTGCTAGGTGTGTCAAAATTTTGCAAGCTGGTGGCCCACGACAGTCACCCCGCGTATCGTTTCGGCGTCACAGTGAGCATCTTGACCGGAGGCTTCCCCGGGTGAATGCTTCGTCTGCCGGATCCGGTCGTGCCGCCGGCCTCAGCGGGAGGGCGCGATGCCAGCAATTAATGTCGTGAATGCGTTGGTTGGGCCCTGGATGGCGCTGTCGCTTTCGATTGCGACGGTCGCGGCTCAGGAGCAGCGGAGTACCCTCGTTACCGGCGTCGTAATCGACGCGGTGTCTCGCCAGCCGATTACCGGCGCACGGATCGAGCTCCAGGGATCGTACGCCGCGGCGACCGCGGATTCCGCCGGACGCTTCAGCTTCGCCGGCCTCCCCGCGGGAAAAGCGGGGATCGCGGTGCGGGCGATCGGCTTCGCGCCTATCGACGCGGAGATCACCGTTCATGCGGACCGCGTCAGCCGGCTGCGCTTCGAGATGGAGAGAGCCGCCCAGCCGCTGGAGCGCGTGGTTGTCGAGGATTCAGCGCAGTACACCGGCACCAACGGCGGACGGTTCGACGACTTTTTCCGGCGCATGGAGACGGGCCGCGGACGCTACCTCACCCGGGAGCAGATCGAGAAGCGGGGGGCATCCAACCTGGCCGACCTCGTGCGCGGGATGCGAGGTGTGCGATCCGATTGTCAGGCGGGCCGCTGCATCATTCAGATGTCCCGCGCGCAACGGGGATGCTCGCCCGAGTATTATATCGATGGCAACCTCGTCCGGTCGTTCGGTCCAGAAACTCCGGTGCACGACATTCAGGGCCTCGAGGTGTACACCGGATCCTCGGACGCGCCGGCGGAGTTCACTGGATCGAACGCCGCGTGCGGAGTCATAGTGATCTGGACGAAATCGGCGCCGTGACGTAAGGCGTCCGCATCGTCAGGCGGGTGCCGGAGCTGCTCAGGGCTGGGCGATCACGATTTCCCGCGCACCCGCGGGCACCGGCGTCTCCGTTGTATTGCCCCCTGGCCATTGTACCCAGACGGCCAGGACCGGCTCGCGCAATGCCATTACCTGGACCGCGCCGTTCTGTGACCAGTACCCGGAACCGGCCTGAATCTCGCGCACGGGCCCGAGCCCGCGGTTGCCGCGCAGCCGCAATTTGGCACCGATCGCGTCAGGGTTGCCCGCCAGGCCGCGGAGCCTGACGCGAAGCCCGGGGTTGGCGCCGACGTTCCGGTACAACCTTGTTTCAGCGCCGTTCTGGGTCACGACAAGGTCCACTCGCCCGTCGCGATCGAAGTCGGCGAGCGCCGCTCCGCGCTGCTCGCCGTAAACGCGAACTCCGGAGCGCTGGCCCGGCATCGGGATCAAGGCGCCTGACGAGTCTCCGAGCAGCCACAGGCCGCGCCCCGCATCGTAGCGCGGTGTGCCGATCGTAGTGGCAAAGAAGTTCTGCGACAGGAATAGATCCTCGCGGCCGTCACCATCGGCGTCGCCGACGAGCGCCGCGAACGCCGGCGCTGCCTGCGCCTCCACCGGCAGCGCCGTGGCGACCCATCCCGTGTCACTGGCGAAGAAGACGAGATGCTCGAGTCCGGTCACCTCCAGGCGGCGCGCACTCGCCATCGCCTCTCCCAGCGTCTGCTCGACCGTCGCATCGGAGTAGGCGGCGAACGTACGCAGGCGGCGCCGGATCGAGGGCATCGCGGCCGTCAGGCGTGACAGCGACTCCTGTGGCCGCACGACACCCGCCGCGTCAGCGCGGGCCGGAAGAAGGTCGAGCGACCACCCCGGATCGAAGTTGCCATAATAAAGAAGCAACGGACGATCTGGCGAGGCGCGCATGTGCGTGTTCGTTCCCCAGTCGGTGGCGATGATATCCAGCCGCCCGTCTCCGTTCAGATCGCCGGTCGCTACGCCATTCCAGCGGCCTGTGTGCCTGGCTAGAGACGTGCTCGGCGTGATGTCGGTGAAGCGCCCGCCATCGTTGCGAAGAATCCTTATCGGTCCCCACTCGACGGCGAGGAGCAGGTCGGCGTCCCCATCGTGATCGATGTCGGAGAACACGACGGCCGAAACGAGCCCGGGGGCCATGAGAACCGCCTGGTTCGCCGAGTCAGGGGTGAAGCTGCCGTTGTCGTTGCGCAGTAGCCGGGACCGCGGCGAGCCTGGATAGGCGCCGGGGGCGATCCGCCCGCCGACGAACAGATCGAGATCGCCGTCGCCGTCATAGTCTGCCGCGGCGAGCGGGCCGACGCTGCTGGTGTCGCCGCCGAAGATGACCCGCGGCGTACCGCTCGCCGAAAGCTCGATGACGCCGGGGAGATCGAGGGCCGCCCGAGGCGATGACGCCTCGTAGCTCGACTGGCCGGCGACGATCCGCATCCTGCCTGACGAAAATGGCAATGCGAGCAGCGTCGTCAGGTCGTGCGGCGCGGCGCCCGTACCGAGGCGCTCGCGCGTGAAGCGACCGCCGGTGTTTCGGAAGAGCGTTGCCGCGCCGCCACGTCCGGTGCCGATGAGCAGATCCTCGTCCCCATCGCGGTCGACGTCCGCCCAGGCGATGCCCGGCCCAAGCTGGCTGAACCGCATCGGGAGCAGCGGTTGCCGGTTCGCGTCCTCGAAAAGCGAGTCCACGTGGCGGTGGCCAAGTAGGTGCGACACGTCCTCGAACAGCGGAGCCTCGGTCTCGCTGGCGAGCCTCGACTCGGTGGCGACGGTCGGTGCCGACTCGTCAGGCTGACGGATCTCGTACAGCCGGTTGGGGCGTGCGTCGGTGACTACGCTGCGGCCGCCGCCCGGCCAGCGAACCTCGATCTCATGCGCGCCTGAGTCGCGTGCCGCGAAGACCTGCATTGCGTCGCTCGACGACAGATAGAGTCCGCCGGCGGTGACCTCCTTGCGCTGCTCCGGCACCGGGCCGCCTCGCACGAAGATTACTGCTCCGATCGCGCCGGTGTTGGGAGTGCGGCCGGCGAGACGTACGGCGATCCGCGGCGCCCCTGCATCGTTGCGGTACAGTAGCGGCGGAGCGTCGAGCCGGGTGGCGACGACATCCAGATCGCCGTCGCCGTCGAGGTCGCCGGCGGCCAACCCGTGCGAGATGTCCGACTCGTCGCCGAACCGCCAGGCGGCGGTGGCATCGCTGAATCGAAGCCCGCCCTCGTTGCGGAACGCGACGTTAGGCAGGGGCAGCGGAGGGAACTCGGCCAGCTCCCGGTTCCAGGGGATGGATGCGAACGTGGTGCTAAGCCGCTCCCAGGTGTCGGCGTGCATCACGTCCCACCGGTGGCCCGTCGCGAGCAGCAGGTCTTCCCAGCCGTCGAGATCGACATCGAGAAAGAGCGACCCCCACGTCCAGCCCGACGCATCGACGCGCGCCATCTCCGCCACCTGCGCGAAAGTCCCGTCGCCACGGTTGCGCTGGAGGGTATTGCGCTGCATCTGCGGCCGGTCGTCGATTGCGCCGACGCGCTTGGGGAAGGGGGTATGTGTGGGCGTCTGCATCTTGAGCCGGCGATCGTCGAGCGCGAGCATGTCGGCGGCGAAGATGTCCACCGTGCCGTCGCGGTCCACGTCGGAGAACTCGACCGACATGCACGAGTTGCTCGTCGCGCGCAGTGCCAACGCCGGCGCCGCGCGGAAGATGCCGGTGCCGTCGTTCAGCCAGAACTCGTCAGGGTCCTCGAAGTCGTTGCAGACGTACAGGTCGGGGTGGCCGTCGTCGTTTACGTCGTGAAAGCGGGCGGCGAGGCCGAAGTACTCGGGCTCCGACGCGAGCGGGGCGCCCTGCGCGTCGAGAAACCGGCCGCCGGTGAGCGATTCGCGCGTGAACCGGCCGGTGCCATCGTTGATGTACAGACGGTCGGGATCGGCGCGCTGTACGAGCGTCACCGCGTTGAGCTCCGGGCGGTCCACCACACGGTAGTCGGCGGCGAACTGCGGCGCGACGTAGAAGCTGTCGGCGACCCGTTTCACTACCTGGTCGAACGCTCGTTCGCGGGCGGAATATCGATCATGGGTCGTGCGGGTCTTGTAGGTGGTAATGTAGAGGTCCAGATCACCGTCGCCATCGATGTCGGCGAACGCTGCGGTTGTGGCGCCTAGCGAATCGGCGAGTCCAGCCTCGACTGTGATCTCAGTGAACCGTCCGGTGCCGTCGTTGCGGTAAAGCGCGTTAGGTCCGCCAAGCGATGTGACGAACAGGTCGAGGTCCCCGTCGCCGTCGATGTCGGCGAGAACCGCGCCGGTCGAGCGCTGTCCATCGGCGGCGACTCCTGCCCGCGTCGTGATGTTCTCGAACCGCCAGCCCCCCTGGTTGCGGTAGAGAGCGCCTGGTCCATCGATGCGCGCGAAGTAGATGTCTACCAGGCCGTCGCCGTCGACATCGCCGAGTGCCGCGCCGGAACCGTGGGCGAGGTGGCGGTTTTGCAGCATGCTCTCCAGTGATACCGTGTTCTCGAAGCGGATACCAGCGCGTGCGGCCGGGACGCTAGCGAAGCCGGCACCCTCGCCGCGCACGCGGAGCTCAC
>JBPCLX010000200.1:0-4279 GCA_051002815.1 Gemmatimonadaceae bacterium | reverse complement strand
ATGCCCCTTCCATGAGGCAATCGATCGTTCCCACCAGTCCCCACCGGCAGTAGTTTCGCACCTACGCCTTTTTATCTCTGGAGATCTCCGTGCCCACCTCCCGTTCGATTGCCGTGCTCATCGCGGCGCTCGTACCTGCGCTGCTCGCCTCCCAGCAGCCCGTCGACAGCGTTTATTCCGCGAAGATTCGTGAGCTGACCCCCACCCATGAGCGGTGGAAGTTCACCACCGAGCTCGTCGATCACCTCCCCGAGTCCGACGTTCCCACGCCGCTGGATGTGCTGGGATACGTGCCGGGCGAGATCGGCCGCCTGTCGTACGTCGCTGACGTCAACAAGTACTTCCGTGCGCTGGCCGCCGCCTCGCCCCGCGTCAGGCTGACGACGATCGGCGAAAGCGATGAGGGGCGCGAGATGCTCCTCGCCGTCATTGCCGACGAGGCGACGCTCGCGCGACTGGACGAATACAAGGCGATGGCGGCGCGGCTTGCCGACCCGCGTGGCCTGCCTGACGACGAGCGTGCCAGGTTGATCAGGGAAGCCAAGCCTATCTATTGGCTCACAGGTGCAATCCATTCGCCGGAAACCGGCAGCCCGGAGATGCTGATGGAGCTCGCCTATCGCATGGCGGTAGGAGAGAGCGAGCACCTTCGCGCCATTCGGGCGAACGTGATCACGATGATCACTCCGGTGCAGGAAGTCGACGGACGTGACCGGATCGTCGACGCCAACAAGCTGTCCCGCGAGCTCGGGCTCGGCCCGCAGGCGGTGAGCCTCGTCTACTGGGGCAAGTATACGGCGCACGACAACAATCGTGATGGGATGGTAGTGTCGCAGAAGCTCACCAGGGACTTCATCAAGACGTTCCTGGAGTGGCACCCGACCGTCACCCACGATCTGCACGAGTCGGTGCCGTTCCTCTACACCAGCACCGGAACCGGCCCGTACAACGACGAGTTCGACCCGATCGTCGTCGACGAATGGCACGCCCTCGCCTATCAGGAGATCATGGAGCTCACGCGCCGCGGGCTGCCCGGAGTGTGGACGCACGGCTTCTATGATGGCTGGGCGCCCAACTACATGCTCTCGATCGCCAATCTGCACAACTCGATCGGACGGTTTTACGAGACGTACACGTCAGGCGGCGCCGACTGTCAGACGGTGAATCTTCCCAGCCGGTCCACCGACCGGATGTGGTATCGGCCAAATCCGCCGGTGAACGGCGTAAAATGGTGCATCCGGTCCAACATCAACTACCAGCAGTCCGGCGTGCTGATCGCGCTGAAGTACGTGGCCGATCGCCGTGAGACCTTCGTCGAGAATTTCGTTACCAAGGCCGAGCGCATGATCGCTCGCGGCAAGCGCTCGGCGCCGTACGCATACGTGATTCCGCGAGAGCAGCGGCATGCCGGTGAGGCGGCCGACCTGGTGAACCTGTTCCGCACGCAGGGATCGGAAGTTCACCGGGCCACCGCCGAGCGGCGTGTTGCCGTGCTGGGTGATGCCGGACGTAGCGAGCGCCCGGCGGCGAACGCGCCACGGGCCGACACGGTTTCGGCTGTTCCGGGTGCCGACTCGGCCCGGGTGGACAGCGCGGCACCGCGCAACGACGAGCGCGGCAGCATGATCACAGTGCGGCCGGGCGACTGGATCGTCAGGCTCGATCAGCCTTACACGGCGACGGTGCGGACGCTGCTCTCGCGGCAACGGTATTCGACCAGCGATCCGGCGCCGTACGACGACACGGGCTGGACGCTCGATGAGCTCCGCCACGTGACGACGTACGCGGTGGCCGATTCGCAGATTCTGACGACGGCGATGGAGCTGGTCGGCGAGCCGGCGACCGTCGCCGGAGCCGTTAGCGGATCGGGCGGAGTGCTTCTCGTCGAGCACATGGGTGACTGGCGTTCAGCGGTGCTGCCTTGGAAGGCTCGCGGCGCTAGAGTATCGGTGGCCGAGTCGACTTTCAATGCCGGCGGCCGCGAGTGGACGGTCGGCACGTTCATCGTCGAGGGCGCAGCGGATGGCGCCAACGGCGCGGTGCGGGAGCTGGGGCTTGCCGGTGTGAGGGTCGGCTCCGTGCCGGAGGTAGCGCGTCACGCCATCCGGCTGCCACGGGTGGCCCTCATGCACTCCTGGATCGAAACGCAGAACGAAGGGTGGGTGCGTTATGCATTCGATCAGATCGGCGTTCCCTATACCTACATTTCCGACCAGGCTCTGCTCCGTCCGAATGCGCTGGATCGTTATGATGTCGTGGTGTTTCCGCACGTCCGTGGCTCGGCGGCAAGCATACTGAACGGCCGTCCGAAGATAGGACCTGCAATTCCGTGGAAAAAGTCGGCGCTCACACCGAACATGGGGCGTATCGATCAGACCGACGACATCCGCGTCGGGATGGGTCTCGAGGGCGCGGCGGCCCTGCTTCGGTTCGTCGAGCGTGGAGGGCTTCTCATAACGACCGGCAACAGCTCGGAGCTGCCGATTCATCTTGGCTTCAATCCTGGGGTGAGTGTAGTGCAGGCCCGCCAACTGCAGACTCGCGGCGCCGTCATGCGTGCGCAGCCTGGCGAAAAGGGAAGCCCGATACTGTATGGCTACCCGTCCGGCAGCTTCCCCGTCTACTTCAATGCCGAACCGGTGTTGTCGGTGTCCGAACGCGACACGTCGGAGCGCTCGCGGCAGATCGATCCGGCGATCGCCGCACAGGCCGAGCAGATGCGTCCCAAGGCGATCCTCCAGTTTCATGAGCGTGCTGACTCGCTACTGGTCTCGGGATTGCTTGCAAACGGCCAGGAGCTCGCCAAGCGCGCTGCGATCGTCGACGCTCCGGTGGGGAATGGTCACGTGGTCCTGTTCGCCATTCGTCCGTTCTGGCGGTGGCAGACGCAGGGCTCATTCGCACTGGCGGTGAATGCGATGGTGAACTGGAATCACCTCGGATTGACTGGCAGGGAGCCGGCAGAAGTGTCGGGTGGAAGTGGGCAGTAGGGAACCGAGAACTGCGATGTGCGAGATGCGCAGATGGCGAGCGCAGTTCGGAGGCTTACCCCTCGCTTCTTGCGACCTTTTCGCTAGGATTGGGGCATGCAAATTACCATTGAGTATTGCACGGTTTGAAACTACGAGCCGCGGGCTGTCAGGTTGATGGCCGAAATTCAGCACCGCTATCCGGATGCGGAGGTCATCATGAACCCCTCCGGTGGCGGACGGTTCGAGGTGGTGCGCGACGGCGTACCGGTCTTCCAGAAATCGAAGCTCAAGCGGCACGCCGAGCCTGGCGAGGTGGTGGAGCTGCTGGAGCGCATGGGCTAATTCACACGAACGATGCGCATCGCGATCTCCACCGGGGGTGGTGACGCCCCCGGGCTGAACGCGGTCATCCGGGCGGCGGCGCTCTCCGCACTCAATCGCGGCTGGGAAGTGCTCGGAATCAAGCGGGGATATCACGGCCTGTTAGGCATCGATGAGATCATTCCGCTGACGAAGGAATCGGTGCGGGGAATCGCTCATCTCGGCGGAACCATCCTGCGCACCACCAATCGCGGCAATCCCTTTCACTGGCCCCGCCGCCACGCCGACGGCACCGTCGAGGAAATAGACCGGTCGGACGAGCTCATCGAGAACATGCATGAGCGGGGCATCGACGCGATCATCACGATCGGCGGCGATGGGTCGCTCGATATCGCGCAGCGGTTGTTCGAGAAGGGAGTGAACATCGTCGGAGTTCCAAAGACGATCGACAACGACGTAGCCGGGACGGTAACGACGTTCGGCTTCGACACCGCGGTCAACACGGCGATCGATGCGATCGACAAGCTGCACACGACCGCCGAGAGTCACGACCGGGTGATCGTGCTGGAGGTGATGGGACGGCACGCCGGGTTCATCGCCCTCCATTCGGGGGTCGCTGGTACCGCCGATGTCATTCTCGTCCCCGAGATTCCATACGACATCGAAAAGGTCTGCGAGAAGATCATGGCCCGGCACCGCGCCGGCCGGCAGTTCTCGATCGTCGTCGCCGCCGAAGGTGCCTTCCCGGTGGGTGGAGGGGTATCGACGCAAGGCGCTTCCTTGCCTGGCGAGGCACCGCGACTCGGCGGCATCGCTGAGGGCCTCGCCCAGGACGTTCAGGAGCATACCAAAAAGGAGTGCCGCTCGCTCATCCTCGGCCACCTCCAACGCGGTGGCGCGCCGACGGGCTATGACCGACTGCTTGCCACGCGCTTTGGCGGCGCCGCGGTACGCGCCGTTGCCGACCAGAAATGGGGCCAAATGGT
>JBPCLX010000199.1:0-2791 GCA_051002815.1 Gemmatimonadaceae bacterium | reverse complement strand
TGGCAGCCCGTCCTTTTTCTCGTCGTAGCCGGCCACCTCACGAATGTCTGTGTAACGCTGTTTCTGCACCGCGCGCAGACGCACCGCGGGGTCCGATTCAGCAGGCTGGTCGAAATTCCGATGCGCGTGTGGCTCTGGCTGTCCACGGCGATCGTCACCAAGGAATGGGTGGCCTGCCATCGAAAGCATCACGCATTCGCCGACCGGGAGGGCGATCCTCATTCACCGCTCCTCGAAGGGTTGCGCAACATCCTGCTCAAGGGCGCGTTCTACTACCGCAAGACGGTTCGACAGCCGGCGGTACTGGAAAAGTACGGCAAGGGAACCCCTAACGATTGGCTGGAGCGTTATCTGTTCGGTCCGCGGCACACCTGGGGAATCGTGGTCATGCTCGGTATCGACATCTATCTCTTCGGGTTCTTCGTCGGCCCGCTCGTATGGGGGGGACAGATGCTCTGGATTCCGTTCTGGGCGGCCGGAGTCATCAACGGCGTTGGGCACGCGCTCGGTTACCGCAATTTCAACGTGAAGGATGAGAGCCGGAACATCTCCCCGATCGCCATCTGGCTGGGCGGTGAGGAGCTTCACAACAATCACCATGCCGATCCGCACTCGGCGCGGTTCGCCGCCAAGTGGTACGAGGTCGACATCGGCTGGGTGTATATTCGGGTGCTGCAGTTCTTCGGCCTGGCGGAGGTGAAGTATGCGCGGGTGTGAGTTCGTGGATGCGCGGCACCACCGAGTGGGAGTCAATGGCTGACATTGCGTGCACACGTTGCGGGCAGACCCGCGCCGGCTTCGACGCCGCACCTTTCCCGGGGGCGATCGGATCTCGAGTCCAGGGTGAAATCTGCACCGTATGCTGGGGCGATTGGTTGAAGCAGCAGACGATGCTCATCAATCATTACGGTTTGAATCTGATGGATCCGCAGGCGCGATCGTTCCTGCTGCGGAACATGGAGGCGTTCCTGTTCAAGGATGGCAAGGAGGAACAAGTCGACACCACCAAGCAGGGCACCATCAACTGGTAAGGCATCGCGACCAACGCGGATCGTTGCAAGCCGAGGCGCCGCTGGTCGCGGCGCCTTCGCGTTCATGGAATTCAACCACGCGTACCGTGCGTCTCGCTCTGCTGCTCGCCGCATCGATTGCCTCCTCGGCGTGCGCCTCCACGTCCCCCATTGAGCGGAAGGCCTCGTCAGCGACGTGGACGGATTCGACGCTGGCGACGATGTCGTTGCGCGACAAGGCGGCCCAGATGGTGTGGCCTACCGTCTGGGGCGATTACGCTCCTTCCGACGGCGCGCAGTGGCAGCAGCTGGAGAGCTGGATCGGGGAGCATAACGTCGGCGGGTTCACCATGTCCGTCGGATCGCCACTGGAGATTGCGGCCAAGCTCAATGCCATGCAGGGAATGAGCCGGATTCCGCTTCTCGTTGGCGCCGATCTGGAGTTCGGTGCGGGAATGCGGGCCCGGGGCGGCTATTTCCTTCCTGGCGGCTACGATCTCGGTGGAGCGGTCGTTTTTCCGCCGCAGATGGCGCTCGGGGCGACGCGCGATACCGGTCTTGCCTATCGACAGGGCGAAGTCACCGCGATCGAAGGACGGGCGATCGGTATACACATTGCCTACGCGCCCGTACTCGACGTGAACAACAATTCCGCGAATCCCGTGATCAACACGCGCTCGTACGGCGCTGATCCCGGATTGGTCGCCGCGATGGGGGTCGCGTTCGTGAACGGCGTGCAGCAGCACGGGATGATCGCCACCGGCAAGCATTTTCCAGGTCACGGCGACACCGGCGTCAATTCGCATCTCGCCCTCCCGGTGGTCGACGCGTCGCGCGCGCGACTCGACTCCGTGGAGCTCGTGCCCTTCCGTCGCGCGGTGGAAGCCGACGTCGGAGCGATGATGTCGTTCCATGGTGCGATGCCGGCTCTCGATCCGAGCAACGACCCCGGCACGCTGAGCTCACGCGTGCTCACCGACCTCCTTCGCGAGGAGCTCGGCTTTCAGTCCATGATCATCTCCGATGCGATGGACATGCGTGGCGTACTCGATAGGTATGGTGCCGTCGAGGCGGCAATTCGCGCGGTCGCGGCGGGAGCGGACGTTCTGATCCAGCCTCTCGATGTCGGCGAAACCATTGATGCGGTGGTCAACGGCGTAACGAGCGGCCGCTACACCGAGCGCCGCCTGGACGCGAGCGTACGGCGGATTCTGCGACTCAAGGAGCGGCTCGGGCTGCATCGAGGCGCGATCGTGTCGCTGGACAGCGCAAGAGAGCGCGTCGGACGCGCACCGCACCATGAAGCGGCGCAGGAGGTGGCGGAACGCTCGATCACGCTCGTGCGCGATTCGGCTTCGGTCGTTCCGCTCGACTCGGGGTTGAAGGTGCTCGCGGTGACGTTCGCGCGTCGAACGGATTTTCTTGCCGGCCGAGTGTTCGATGCAGAGCTGAGAAGGACGGTTCCCGGGCTGCGCAGCGAGTTCGTCGATGCGGACGATCCGGAGGCGCGACTGGAGTCCGTGAGAGCGGCCGCGCGCGCGGCCGACGTCGTCATCGTCCGCTCGTACGTATCGCATGCGTGGAATACCACCACCGTCAAGGCGCCGCGGGCGTTCGCCGATCTGGTCGAGATATCGGGGGGCGGCGGCGGAAGTGTGATCGTGTTGGCCATGGGGAATCCGTACTTGCTGCAGGAGGTTCCCGGCGTGCAGGGATACATGGTGGCTTGGGGCGGGTTGCCGGTTTCCCAGCGCGCAGCGGCGCGAGCCCTCGCCGGCCGG
>JBPCLX010000198.1:0-3385 GCA_051002815.1 Gemmatimonadaceae bacterium | reverse complement strand
TGCGAGCACCGGCGCAACCACGAACGCCATGACGTGCGCAAGCGCCGCCATGGCAAAGGCCAGCTGACGGAATCTCGCGCGCGGGTCCAGAAACAGGGAGTTCACCCTCATTATACCGCCTCTACGGCAAGGTGGTTCCGGACGTTGGGAAGGCGCGGGATGAGCGACGCGCGATGCGCGACGCGGGAGATGCCGTTCGAACCCTGGGTCCCGCGCCGCGCGTCCCGCGTCGCTCATCCCTCACCCTCATATCTCCTCAACAATTCCAGCATTCGCCTGTCCGTCGCCTCCGGATCGTCGAGTTTGGGGGTCTCGATGACTTTCGTTACCCGAACAAACCGCGGGTCGGTCATGATTCGGCGGAATGGTACCTCCCCAATGGCGCCCTCGGCAATCAGTTCGTGCCGGTCGCGACGGGAGCCCAGCGGGACCTTCGAATCGTTGAGATGCATCATCTTCAGCCTGCGGAAGCCGATCGTGTCGCCAAAGCGCGACCATACGGACTCGTAGTCCTCGCGCAAATCGTACCCGGCGGCAAAAATGTGCGCGGTATCAACACAAACTCCGACCCGCTTGCGCTGCGGCGGTGCGACCCACTCGATGATCCTGGCCATCTCCTCGAACGTCGACCCCAGAGCCGTGCCACTTCCCGCGGTGGTCTCGAGGAGGAGCATGGTCTTGCCGGGCACCCGCTCCAGCGCCTTCGTAATAGCATCGGCGTTGCGGGCAATGCCGCTGGCCCTGTCATCCATGAAATTGCCGGGGTGCGAGACGAGATAGTCGAGGGACAGCGAGCGGCACCGGTGGAGCTCGCACTCGAAACTCTCGAGCGACCGCGCGTGCAGTACGGGATCGGGGGAGGCGAGGTTGATGAGGTAGCTGTCGTGGGCGCTTGTAATGCGGACATCGGTGTCGCGCAGGGCAGCGGCGAAGGAGGCGCATTCGCCCTCCTCGCAATCGCGCTCCGCCCACCGATTCGCCATTTTGGTGAAGATCTGCATCGCCGTGGCGGCGATCGCCTTCGCCCGGGGGGGCGCGAGTGCGGTGCCGCCGGCGATCGAGGTGTGCGCGCCTAACGCGGGTTTTACCTTCCGCGCAGCCACTCGAGCGGATCCACCGCGCGTCCGCCGGGACGGATCTCGAAATGCAGGTGCGGAGGCAGATCGGGGTCCGCCGAGCCGACGAATCCGATCGTCTGGCCCTTGCTCACCGTTGCTCCTTTCTCGACGGCAAGGCGGCCTAACGAACCATAGACCGAGTAGTCTCCTCCGCCGTGCTGCACGATCACCGTCAATCCATAGGTACCGAACGGCTCGGAGACTACCACCTGGCCCGCCGAAACGCTCACCACCTCCGTTCCGGCATTCGTGGCAATGCCGATCCCGTTCCACCGCGTGGTAGTGTTGTTCGAGTTCACTACGCGGCCGAAGCTGTAAAGAATGCTCCCCTGCACCGGCCAGTTCAGATTGCCCAGATCGGACGTGCGCAGCGTGCTCGGAGAGCCCGCCGTACCGCCCCCGCGGCGGCGGGCCGTTTCCAGCGACGCGATCACGTTGTTGAGCCGTGTCTCGTCGCGCTTCATGCCGGCGACCCGCTGCTCGAGCTGGCGAGCCTGGCGGCGCACTGCCGTAAGGCTCCGGCCCCGCTGTTGTTCGAGGGATCGCAGCCGCTCCTGCTCCGCTTCCTTCTCCTGCCGGGCGAGCTCTATCTGTTCCTGAAACCTGACGAGATTGGCTCGCTGGCGGCGCGTACGATCGCGAAGCTGCTGCACCGTGCCGATCATGCGCTGATCGCGATCGGTGAGAAGCCGCAGGTACTTGTACCGCGCCAGAAGCTGGCCGAAGCTTTCGGCCGTCAGGAGCACTTGATAGGTGAAAAGCGGTCCGCGTTTGTATATCTCGACCACCCGGCGGCGCAGCGCGATGTGGGCGGCGTACAGCTCATCTTCGGTGCGGTCGAGCTCGATCGTCGCCTGCTCGACTTCGGAGGTGATGCTGCCCAGCTGCGTTTCCAGCGATCGCAACAGTCGCGCGGTAACGTCTGCCTGACGATCGAGGTTGCGCACTTCCTCGGCCAGATCGTGGGCGTTTCCCTGCAGATCGCGCATGCGCTGTTCGAGCTCGGCGCGCTCGCGCCGGATCTGGTCCAGCCGCTGCTGCTCCTGCCGGATCCGAGCCTCCGCGCTTTCCTGTGCTCCAGCGGAACCAGCCAATCCCGCGAGCAGAACTATCAGAATCGTGAGCCAGCGGAATCTCATTACACGTGCTTCAGGTGGCGGCGCACCGCGAACGCACTTCCCATGAAGCCGAGCAGTCCGCCGGCGGCGATACCGGTCATCGCCATGGAGCGATCGAGGAAGAGCGCATTCACGAAGTCGAAGCGCGTGACCAGCGCAAACGCTCCGCGCAGCAGCAGCAGCGCCAGTAGTCCGCCGGCAACGCCGGTGAGCAGCCCCTCGAGTAGGAAAGGGCGCCTGATAAAGCCGTTGGTCGCGCCTACCAACCGCATGATCGAGATTTCGCGAGCGCGAGCCAGCACCGCGATGCGAATGGTCGCCGCGATAATGATGATCGCCACCAGCGCGAAAGCCGTCCCGAGCGCAATACCGGTTCCGGTGGCCACCGTACGGATGGCGTCCAGCTGCTGCACGAACTCCTCTCCATAACGAACGTCATTCACGTATGGAATGGCTTCGAGGCTGTCGGCGACCCGCCTGACGGAGACGGCATCGCGAAACCCTTCCTTGAGCTGCACCTCGATCGAGGCGGGCAGGAACTCCGCATCGAACACATCGCGGAACTCGCCCATGCTCTCACGCGCCCGGCTCAGTGCCTCCTCGCGCGTGATCGGCGCGGCGCGCTGGACTTCGGTGTACCTCGCGACCAATGCAACGCCATCCGTGAGCGTCGTGACGGAGGTCGTGTCATCGACGAAAGCCTGGATCTCGACCCGCTCCTCGACCCGGCTGAACTCTTCCTCGAAGTTGATCGCCACCAGCGCAAACAGCCCGAAACTGAAAAGACTGAATGCCACCATCATTATGCTCAACGCGCTCAGCAGGGGTGCGCGCCGGAAACTGAGCAGCGCCTCGCGAATCGTCAGCCGCATTTCAGCGCTCCGTCGCGGCGGGGGTGCCTGTCTCGGCGGAATCAAACACGAGCTGGCCGCGATTCAATTCCAGAACGCGGTAGTCGTGCCGCCGCACCAGTTCCAGATCGTGCGTTGCCATCAATACGGCCGTCCCGGACATGTTGATGTCCTGCAATAGCTGAAAGATGCCGCGCGTTGCGCGGTCGTCGAGATTTCCGGTGGGCTCGTCGGCGATCACGACATAAGGATCGTTGGCGAGAGCTCGAGCGATCGCAACGCGCTGCTGCTCGCCGCC
>JBPCLX010000197.1:0-3336 GCA_051002815.1 Gemmatimonadaceae bacterium | reverse complement strand
GGTTGGACGCTGTTCGCACGCGCCATTTTTGCCGGATGGATCATTGCGCTCATGGTGTGGATGCTCCCGGCCGCCGAGAGCGCGCAACTATTCGTGATTGTACTCATGACGTGGCTCGTTGGCGTGGGGCACTTCGCGCACATCATCGTTGGATCCGTAGAAGTGCTCTACCTGGTGGCTAGCGGGGGCACGTCGCTCGACGCCTATTTTCTGTACTACATGCTTCCGACGCTGGCAGGGAACATGGTGGGCGGCGTTACCCTCGTCGCCGCGCTCAATCATGCGCAGGTGACCGCTGGGAACAAGAGGCGGCGGGCGGTAGGCGCATAGCGACCTGCGATCGTGCCGCGTGCCATGTTTGCGCCCGTTGCTTCGGTGCGCGACACCTTCCTGAAATTAGATCACCGCTGCAGGCTCCGCGCGCGGACGAATGAGCACCTCGTGCCGCACCCCATCATCGACGAGCACGACGGCCGGCGGATCGAGGAGTCGGCCGTCGAGCATTACTGACGCACCTTCGCGCATAACACCCGCGGGATCCTCGACCTTGATGGCGTAGGTGGTCTTGCCGTGGCGATAGGCTATCTCGTATCCCGGCCAACCGCTCGGCACACACGGGTCGATGATGAGCGTATCGCCGCGCTTGGTGAAACCGAGGATTGCCTCGAGTCCAACCCGATACATCCAGCTGGCCGAGCCGGTGTACCACGTCCATCCGCCGCGCCCGAGGTGCCCCTCCGCGGTATACACATCCGCCGCCACGACGTAAGGCTCCACGGTGTACAGTTTGGCGTCAGCCTCGGTGCTGGCGTGGGTCAGTGGATTGATCATTTGGTAGAGCTCGAAGGCCCTGTCGCCATCGCCCTGCAATGCCGTGGCGAGGACCGCCCAGAGAGCCGCGTGCGTGTACTGCGCTCCGTTCTCGCGCACGCCCGGAAGGTATCCCTTGATGTATCCGGGATCGTGAGGAGTCTTGTCGAAGGGCGGGGTAAGGAGCATGAGCAGGCGCGCGTCGTTGCGGACGAGGTGACGTTCGAGCGATTCCATCGCTTGCGCCTGACGCCCGGGGTCGCCGGCGCCCGAGATGACGCTCCAGCTTTGAGCGATCGAATCGATCCGGCACTCGTCGCTTTCGCGGGAGCCTAGCGGAGTGCCGTCATCGAAATAGGCGCGCCGGTACCACTCGCCGTCCCATCCGTGGGCCTCCACCGCAGCGGTGTACGAGTCGGCGCGCGTGCGCAGTTCGTCCGTAGCGGCTGCATCTCCGCGCTGTTCGGAATGCAGCGCGAATCCGCGAGCAGTTGCGATCAGGAACCAGGCGAGCCACACGCTTTCGCCACGCCCTTCGATGCCGACGCGATTCATTCCATCGTTCCAGTCGCCGATTCCGATCAGCGGCAGCCCATGTTGTCCAGTGGTGCACGCGCGACGGAGCGCGCGCAAACAGTGCTCGTACACAGTGGCCGATTGCTCCGAGACCTCGGGCGCATCGTACACCTCGTGCTCATGAGGCTCGAGTGTTCGCATCTCGAGAAAGGGCACGCGCTCATCCAGCACGGTGGCGTCGCCAGTTACCGCGATGTAGTGGTCGACGACGAACGGGAGCCAGGCGAGGTCATCGGAGAAGCGCGTGCGGACGCCGCGGCCGGTCTGTGGATGCCACCAGTGCTGCACATCTCCTTCGATGAACTGGCGGGAAGCAGCCCGCAGAATGTGCTCGCGAGCGAGCGCCGGCTCGGCGTAGACGAACGCCATACAGTCCTGCAGCTGATCGCGGAACCCGAACGCACCACTACTCTGGTACAGCGCACTGCGTGCCCACATGCGGCAGGAGAGCGCCTGGTACAGCGTCCAGCGGTTGATCATCGCATTGAAGGCCGGGTCCGGGGTGTGCACAATGATCGTGCCCAGGCGCCGGACCCAGGCCCGCACCGTCTCGTCCATTGCCGCCCGCGCATTGGACGGATCGCGATATGCGGCGACCATCGTGCGTGCGGCATCCTCGCTTTCAGCCGCGCCTAGCAACGCAGTCAGCTCTCGCGACTCTCCCGGGGCCAGCACGACCGTGCACTGCAGCGCCGCGCACGGGTCCATCCCGGCGCCTGCCTGGCCGTTCAGCGGCTCTCGCAGCCCCTCGGGATCGCGGAGCGCGCCATTTCGCCCGAGGAAGCTGCGGCGATCGGCGGTATGCGCAGTGACCGGCTCGCTGATGGCGCTGAAGGCCACGTGGCCGGCGAACTGCGGATCGAAGTAGTTGCGGGCGAACACGGCTCGCGCGTCAGGCTCGTAGCATGTATGCACGTGATGCTGCGTATGCTCGCGAAGTACACCAAGCGTCCATTCCGCATACGAGGTTATCGTCAGGCGCCGGGGGCGGGCGCCGCTGTTCGTGATCCGCAACACGGCTATGCGCACCGGCTCGTGCTCGGCGATGCCGAGCCGCAACTCCACCGCCAGCTCATCTGTTTCATGGGTAAAGCTCGAAATGCCCGGAGAATGACGTACCCGATAGTCGATCATGCCGCCGCAGGGCGCCGGAGTGGCGCTCCACAGCGCGCCGCTGTCTTCATCCTGAAGGTACAGCACGTCTGACGGAGGGTCGCTCACCGGATCGTTGTGCCACGGCGTGAGGCGGAAGAAGTAGCTGCTGTCCACCCAGGTACAGCCGGCACCCCGCTCGCTTACCAGCGCGCCGCCGCGGTCATTGGCAATGACGTTCAGCCATGGAGCGGGTGGTACGCGGTCGCCGCGAACGCGAATCTCATAGGAGCCGTCTGCGGCGAGGCCGCCATAACCACAGTCGAACTGCAGATCACGTTCCGGCGCCGCCTGCGGTGTGGGGCGGTGGGGGGCGCTAACCGTCCGCGCGCGGCCCTGCGCCAGGCTCCCCATCCGGGGGGCGTGCCTGGGCGGCGTGCGGCTGAGGGACCGTGTATTAGCCGGCGTAATGCGGCCGGACATTCTGAGTGAAATGACACCGTTCTCGTCCGGGTCGACAGCGTCCTCCGCCGCCGCAGCGGCGATGAGCAATCGCCCCAGCGAGCGTCCATCACAGTTCACGTGCGCGCGCGCCAGCGCACGCAGCATCCGAAGGTCTTCGGCGTTCAGCAGCTCGGCACGGCGCACGAACACCCCACCCGGAACGTCGGTCATGCCTGACGCTCCGGCGGCGGTAATCGCCTGTCTGATCCGCTCGCTCAATTCGAGCATGTACCCTTCCGCGCGCGTGTCGAGAATCACGAGGTCGACCGTCATCCCCCGGCGCAGCCAATAGTGGTGAGCCGCCAGCAGCTGGCGCAGCGTGGGGAGCCCATCGGGCGAATCGATGATCGCGAG
>JBPCLX010000196.1:0-6454 GCA_051002815.1 Gemmatimonadaceae bacterium | reverse complement strand
AACGCGGCGCCGATCACGAACAGCGCCGCGGCGCCGAAGCTGACGACCCGATTACGGAACAGCTCGAGGTGCAGGATGGGGTCCGGTGCGTGCCGCTCGCGAATGAGAAATGAGATCAGCCCGGCTCCGGCCAGGCCGAGCATCGTCAGGACCTGCCACGAAGTCCAGGAATAGCCGCCACCGGCCGCGCTTCCCTCGGCGCGACCGACGCTCAGCGCGATCATGAGCGGCACAACCCCGATGAACAACAGCACAGCACCCAGTATGTCCACCGGAAGCCGCTGCTCGGAGTGCACGCCGAGACGCGGCATGGTGGTGATGATGAACCACAGCGCCACCGAGCCGATAGGCAGATTTATGAAGAACACCCAGTGCCAGCCGAAGGCATCGGTGATGAAACCGCCGGCGAGCGGTCCGATGACGCTGGCGAGTCCCATCACGCCGCTTATCAATCCCATGTACCGTCCCCGAACGGCGGGGGGATACAGATCCGCAATGACGGCAAAGGCGGTCGTGAACAGCGCCGCGGCGCCAATCCCTTGCACGCCACGCGCGGCGATGAGAGAGATGGCTCCCTGCGAGATCCCGCACAACAGAGAGCCGGTGAGAAATATCGACACGCCGATAATCAGAATCGGCTTGCGTCCGAAACGATCGGACAGCTTTCCGTAGATGGGCAGCATTACCGTCGCCATCACCAGATATGCGGTCGTCAGCCAGGCGTAGAGCGCCGGAGCAATCTGCAGGTCCCGCTGAATGGCTGGCCCCGCGGTCGCGACGATCGTCTGGTCGAGTCCCGCGAGCAGCAGTGCGACGAGGACGCCGGCGAGCGTAATGTTGCGCTCGCGTCTGGTGAGCGACGCCGCGGCGATTACACGCCGCGTAGCGGGCGAAGGCGATGCAACGACTGGCTGCAGATTCGTCACGCGCCACGTCTCGGGGCGGCCCGGTTGAGCTGCGGTGCGCGGACATGCATACGTAACGAAAGCAGGACGAGGCTTCCGATGAAAGCCGGGGCACGTTTCCTAACCGCGCATCGCGGCGCCGGCGTCGTGTGCGCCAGGACGGATCTGCTGGCGGCGATGAGGGGGGCGAGGTATCGTCAGAAACCCAAAGTCCTGCCGGAGCCATCCATGCAGGTGAATTGAACTGAGGACCGCCCGACCACGGCCAACGTGGGGCTCGGCGCAAGCTTTGCGTTGGGCTACGGCCGATAGACTTGCAGGTTCGGCACGTGATGATGCGACTAGTTGCCTTGGCACTCCCACCACGGAATAATGTGACTCGTACTACTCCCACGACGAGCAGCGGCAGTCTGCGAGCGTTGTCGCTGGAGAACTTCTCTCTCGGCGACATGCTCCGTTGCGGGACCGAGCTGCGTCGAGTCGGGCGCGGTGTTGCATCGGTGGAGAGTGCCGCGCGTCACATGGTGCAATACCTTTACAACGCTTTTCGCGACCCCGAGTCCGACGAGCGCAGTTGTGTGATGGTTCGGTTCTATCGTACACACCCTTTCTCCAATCTCGAGCCCGACCTACGCGACGTCGCGCGATCGCTGCTTGCAGATCAGCCTGAAAGGCAGGACTTCCGCTGCCTGACGCTGCTGGCGACTGCCGGAATGTTGCCCGCGTGGAACGACCGCCGCCAGTCTCGCGACCACCGCGCCATTCCCCTTCCAACGAAGGAGGTCGTCGAGCGCGCGCCGATGATCGCGCAGCTCATCCGACAACTGGGACTCGACATCGAATCGGTTGTCGCGCCGTCACCGACGTTGATTCATGAGCTGGAAGGCAAGACGTACAACGTGTTTCACGTCGAGCGGGCACAAGGCAGTCCGTACATTCCTGCTCAGGCGGAGTTCGTCCTGCAGTACGGCGTGCAGTCGGTGATCGGCTTCGGCGGGCTGGGTGGCGAAGAGCTATTCGCGATCATCCTCTTTTCAAAGGTGCACGTCAGCCCCGAGTCAGCCGAGCGATTCCGAAACATCGCACTCGATGTGAAGACTGCGCTGCTTGGATTCCGCGAACATCAGGTGTTCGATGCGCCCGATGGATCGCGGGACGATGGATGATTGGACGAGGAGCCTCGTGGACGGCCGCCAGTTGGAGGTGTTGCCCCAGTCGTCCGGCAAACCATGGTGAATCTGTCCTGCGTTGGAGACGCATGGAGCGTCGAAGCAATCTTCGAAGGTGCATGTAACTCGTTGTAATCCACGGAGTTTCGGGCCAAATCCTTCAGACTCGCCGGGTGGCACCACCCCTGCTTTCCACAGGGTAGGCGCCGCTCGGTTCGGCGTTCATCACGGGCGAGATGGAGGAGACAATGAGAGCATGGATTGTTGGAACGGTACTCGGCGTCGCGTTCTTCGGGGCAACGGCTGAGGCACAGGCTCCGCGGCCGGAGCGCGTGCACATTGCGCCGTACGCTGGTTACATGGTTTTTGGAAACCTGATCGATGGCCCGCTGGGCACTTCGCTCCGTACCGCTGACGCGCCGCTCTATGGTGCGCAGGTGGGTGTGGCGATCACGCCTGGGCTCTCGCTCATCGGCAACGTTGCGCACAGCAGCACGGCGATCGAGGCAGGCGTGCCTATCCTGGGTGGATTCGAGCTCGCCGACAGCAAGGTCTGGCTGTTCGACGCAGGCCTTCAGCTGGGGTTTGCAGGCGGCTCGGCAACCGCGCCATTCGTGCAGGTCGGCGCCGGCGCAATGCGCCATGGCATCTCGGTCGGCCCCATCCAGACCAACGCGACGAATTTCGCTCTGAATGCGGGCCTGGGAGTCGACGTGCGGGTTAGTCCCAACGTGGCAATGCGTTTGATGGCCAAGGACTACTACGGCAAGTTCGACTCGGAACAGGCCGCCCTGCTCGACATCGGGACCGAAGCGACCCACAACTTCGCGCTCAGCGCCGGGCTCAAAATCGGGTTCTGATCTTCCTTGATCAGGGTGGGGGTCGCGCTCCGCCGGTTCGTGCCTCATTGTTGCAGTGGAGGCCAGAACCGTGCGGAGCGTTCTTCGTTTCAGGACACTGCTGATCGACTGTCTCGCGGCTAGCGCCGTGATGGTGCTGTGCGTGTGCGCGCCTTGCGAGCTTCGTGCTCAGCCATCGTTTTCCAGCACGTCCGTAACCGACAGCGCGGAGATCGCGGCCGCGGCTCGTAAGGCGCAATCGCGGTTCGAGCGTGTTCGGGCCGGCCGGCTCACCTGGCATCGCGGCGACCCATCACGCGCCTGCCACGAGTACGTCGGCCGGTATTGTGTCTGGCACGACGAAGCCGACGACGAGTGGCAGCCACCGCCACCGCACCGCGACGTCGTCGAAGCGCGTGACGCTCTGCTCGCCGATCTGGCTGGTGCCGCGGCCGTGATTCCCGGCGACGGCTGGATAGCAGGGCAGCGCGTCGCCTATCTGCTGGAAGCCGAGCGGGACGACCGAGCCCTCGATGCCGCGCGTGGCTGCCTGGCGGAACGATGGTGGTGCCATGCCCTGACGGGGCTCGTTCATCACGCGCGACATGAGCCGGGTCCCGCTGAACAAAACTTTGAGGCGGCAATGCCCCTGCTGCCGCCTGACGAACTGTCGCGGTGGCGAAACGCTGCGCCTTTGATGGCGCAACGTGACCTGAGAGCTCTGGAAGCGCTGTCGACCGCGGCGCGGGACTCGCTGATCGAGCTGTTCTGGTGGCTCGCGGACCCGTTGTGGATGCGTGCGGGCAACGACCGTCGCAACGAACATTTCGCCAGGCTGGTGCAATCCCGGATCGCCAGGGAGGCGCGGAACATAGAGGGTGCGCGCTGGTCGAGCGACATGGAAGAACTGCTTTTGCGGTTCGGCGCCCCCGTCGGCTGGGAACGGCGCGCTTCGAATGGAATGGAGTACCGGGTATCCATCATAACGCACCGCGCCGCGCACGGAAGTACGTTCGTTCCATCACTCGCCCTCGCGAGTGACCCGTGGAACTCGACGCCGCGCGAGTGGGAGCTCTCGCCGGTGATCCCGGCAGCGGAGTATGCGCCCAGTTATGCGCGGTTCGATGCTACGCTCGAATTTCAACTCGCCGTGCTGCCGGACGGAGATTCGGCGACCGTAGCCGTGGCGTTCGCCCTCGCACACGACAGCATCCTGCCTGCCGATTCCATTGTGGCCGGCCTGGTGGTGGGCACACCCGCTGCGATGGCCGCCGATTCAGGAGGTGGGCGGGCGGGCGGCGTCTCGCGCGCCGTCAGCATTCCTGCTCGTAACGTCGTAGCCAGCCTCGAGGCGGTCACCGGCGGACCGGTACCGCGCGCCGCCCGAATTCGGAAGGGTTTGCCGTTGGCGGGTCGCGACTCCTCGGCGATCGCCATTTCCGACCCACTGTTGATAAATGGTGACGGCCCGGACCCGTTGTCGCGCGCGGCGGCGATTGCGCGCATGCTGCTGCCGTCGGCGATCGCGGAATTCGATTCGATAGGCGTGTACTTCGAGGCAGCTCGACTCGCCCCCGACGTGCCCGTCGAGATTACGCTGTCGCTGGAGCCGGACCGGGGCGGGTTTCTCCATCGTATCGGCCAATCGCTGGGATTGGCGGCGCCCCGTCCGGCCGTGCAGATAGTGTGGGAGGAGCGGCCCCCGGCCGAGGGACGCTTGACGCGGACGGTGACGCTGGGCTTCGCGGAAGTTCCCCCGGGGCGCTACGTGCTGCAGATGCTCGTAAGGCAGGATGCGGCGTGGGGCGCGTCCGGCGTGCCACTCGAACGAATACGCTAGGGCTCATCATGAGTGATAGCGAGCACGAGTTTGCCGACAGCGTCGCCCCGCTCGAGCCTCGCGTGGGCTTCGCCGGCGTCCTCCAGCGGATAGATGCCGTCCACCACCGGTGAAATGGTGCCGGCTGCCAGCAGCGGAACGACGTCGCGCACGAACGCCGCTGTAACGGAAATCTTCTCGTCGATCGTCCGTGCTCGAAGCACCGTACCACGAATCGTAAGGCGTCGCGAGAGGATCCGACGCAGGTCGAGAGATGCGCGGGTACCCGCAATGGTGCCGACGCACATCAGCCGGCCGCGCAGAGCCAGCGAGTCCACTCCCGCCGCGGCGTAATCACCCCCGACAAGGTCGAGCACCACGTCCACGCCGGCTCCGCCGGTCCATCGCTCGACCAGCGGGGGAATCTCGGCGGCGAGCTTTACTACGGCGCCCTCGCCAAGGCCCTCTGCGCGCGCGCGGACCAATTTGTCAGGCGTTCGCGTCGTGCCCCAGCTTGCCGCGCCGAACGCGCGGACGAGATGAACCGCGGCGAGCCCCACGCCACTTCCCACCGCGAAGATCAGCACCCGATCGCCGGCCTTCATCTTCGCCTGGCTAACGAGCGCGTCGTGAGCGGTGATGAAAGCCTCGGGTACAGCGGCGGCCTCGATCATCCCGACATTGCCGGGTATGGCGGCTATGGTCTCCTCGTGCGTGACGAGATATTCCGCCTGCGCTCCGCCGGCCACCAGACCAAAAACCCGTTCGCCGACCTGCCATCGGCTGGCCTGCGAGCCGAGCTCGGCCACTGTACCGGCAAACTCGAGTCCGGGTATGTCGGGTGGCACGCCGGGCGGCGCAGGATAGCGGCCGGCGCGCTGCAGAAGATCGGCGCGGTTGAGCGCGGCGGCGGAGACCCGCACGAGAATTTCGCGCGCACCTGGAGTGGGGCGCGCGACCTCTTCGACCGAGAGGACGCTTGGATCACCAGGTCGCGCTATGCGGAGTGCGCGCATTTGGATGGATAGTGGTTGTGCCAGGCAGACCGCGAAACGATTTCAGCGGGGGGGGCTGTGACGAGCATCACTCTGACGCGTTCGGGCAGAAGCTAGCACGGCCCTTGCGACCCTCAGCCGCGACGCCGCTGTTCGAGCGGTGTCAGGCAAGTATTCGATAGGAGGTTCAGATGCCGAACAGGCTCTTGAAGGGTACAGTCGCGTTCGCCGCCATGGCTGCGCTCGCGGCTTGCGATACGGGTGACCGGGGATCAATCGACTCTCTGGCGATGGCAGACACAATGGGGATCGACACCCAGATCGCAACCGGCGTGACAGCCGATTCGTGGACCGACGCGCAGATTTTCGGGATGCTCTCTGCCGTGCACAGTGGCAGAATGGCCGCGGCTGAGCTGGCGAACAGCAAAGCAACCGATCCGGAGGTGAAGGAACTGGCTCAGCTGATCGATCGGGAGCATACGCAGATGAATCAGAATCTGCTTGCGCTGGCAGAACGAATGGGCGTGGCGCCGGTGGCGCCGACCGACAGTGGTCTCATCCGTGAGCGGAACGAAGACCTGAAAGAGTTGCAGGAGAAGGGGGCTGGTCGTGATTGGGACGAGGAATTCGTGGACGAGCTCAAGGACTGGCAGGAAGATTCTCGTGAAGTACTGGCGCGTGCGATCGAGGCAACGCACTCGCCCGAGCTTCGGCAAGCGCTACTGGA
>JBPCLX010000195.1:0-5169 GCA_051002815.1 Gemmatimonadaceae bacterium | reverse complement strand
GATTGCCCGCAAGTATCATGATCGTATTTTCGGAATTTTTCAAACGCTCGAGTCGCGCGACAAAGTCGAGGGAACGGGAATCGGGCTCTCGGTCGTGAAGAAGCTCGTCGAGGGTCGGGGAGGGCGGTTGGAGGTCGAGTCGGCCGAGGGCACCGGCGCGACGTTCCGCTTCTTCTGGCCCGCGCAGACATCCACTACCACCGGCTCCCTCGGGCGCGTGGCAAACTCCACGAGATCGGAGGAGTGACATGATAATCCCGCCCGGTACGACGGCACTTGATGCGCCCACCGACCGAAAGTCCGAGCGCGTGCTCAACATCCTGCTGGTCGAGGACGATGAGATCGACGTAATGAACGTCCGTCGAGCGTTCGATCGCGGTCGCATTACGAATCAGCTCTATGTAGCGAGGAACGGGCTCGAGGCTCTCGAGATGTTGCGTGGCGCGCTGGTGCCAAGGGATCGCCGCCTGATACTCCTCGATCTCAACATGCCGCGTATGAACGGTATCGAGTTTTTGCGCGAGCTCCGTGCGGACCGAGCGCTGCACGCAACCCCGGTAGTCATTCTCACGACTTCTGCTCACGAGCGAGACAAGGTCGACGCCTACGATCTCAACGTCGCGGGCTACCTCGTCAAGCCAGTCACATTCGCGAAATTCATTGAGGTCATGAAGGCAATGAATACGTACTGGGGACTCGTCGAGCTTCCATGACGCCAGTCAAGCCCTCCGGGGGTGGGGTCCTCCGAATCCTGATCGTCGACGACGATGAGCTCGACCGAATGGCTATCCGGCGCGCTCTCCGCTCAGTTGGTTTCGAGACGATAGTCGAGGAAGTCGAAGAAGCCGAGGAGGCACTCCTGCGAATGTCCCAAGGTTCATTGGACTGTGCATTGCTCGACTTCCGTCTCCCCGGCATGGATGGACTGGAGGTTCTGGGGCGTGCCCGGGCCGCGGGGATGCGCGCGCCCGTCATAGTACTCACCGGCTTTGGCGACGAGCAGACTGCGGTGGCGCTGATGCAGGCGGGGGCAGCGGACTACATCCCGAAGAGTACGCTCTCTTCTGAGCGGCTCGGCAGGAGCATAACGGCTGCCGTACGTGTGGCCGCTGCTGAGCGGCACGCGGAAGAAGCGGAGGTTGCCCGGGAGCAGTATACCAGGCAGCTGTTGGCACTCGCTGATGCCGCGCTTGCGATCAACGGCTCGCTGTCGCTCGACGCCGTGCTGCACACCGTCGCGGACCGGGCGCGCGAGATCATCAACGTTCGCGAGGCGGTGGCGAGCTACGCGATGCACTGCGACCTCGGGTCGGCGATCACGACCGTGGCGAGGATGAACCATGCCACGGAGAGTCTCGGCGACGGTGGAACCACGGTCGGTATGGATCCGCATGGGCTCGCTTCTTCCGTCTGCGAAGCAAACGCACCGATGCGGCTTGGGCGTACCGAGCTCGAGGCTCTGGCTGAACGGTACAGGGGTGAGGAACGCGAGGTGGCAGGCCCGCCGATGAGCGGATGGCTTGCCGCGCCGTTCATCGGGCGCAACGGACACAACTTCGGCGTGATCCAGCTCGTCGATAGGTCTGCCGGCGACTTCAGCGAAGGCGATCAGGCGATATTGGTGCAGTTGGCGCATCTCGCGTCGGTCGCAATAGAGAACGCGCGGTTGTACGAGGCCGCCCAGGCGGCTACGCGCGCGCGCGATGAAACGCTCGCGATCGTATCGCACGATCTCCGGAACCCCGTGCACACGATCACGATGGCGTCTTCGCTGCTTCTGGATCTGGCTCCTGAATCAGGCGATCGTCGTTCGGGGCGAAAGCACTTGTCGATGATACGCCGTGCGGCCGAGCTGGCTAACCGGCTCATTGGCGATCTGCTCGATGCCGCCCGCATCGAAGCAGGCCAACTCTCGATTCACCTAACGCCGGAGGATGTCGACGCGCTGGTGACCGAGACGGTAGAAACACACGCCGTGCTGGCGTCGGCGCGCGGAATGACCGTTGTCGCCGAACTGCCGGACGATCTTCCCCCGGCCGTAGCGGATCGCGAGCGGATACTGCAGGTCTTCGCGAACCTGATCGGCAACGCGATCAAGTTCGGTCGCGAGGACTCGGCAGTCACTGTGACGGCAACGGCAGACGCGGAGTGGGTCACGTTCTCCGTATCGGATTCGGGACCGGGGATTGCGGCAGAGGATCTGGGACGGCTGTTCGACCGCTTTTGGCAGGCGAATCGTGCGCAGAACGTCGGCGCCGGCCTCGGTCTGTTCGTCGCCAAGGGAATCGTGGAGGCGCACGGCGGACGGATCTGGGTTGACACGCGGCTGGGTGAATGGTCGACATTCTACTTCACCCTTCCGGCTGATGGAGCTTTCGATCGCGATCTTGTCGCGACGGACGCCCTTCTCGCGTCAGGCGAGCGGGGAAACCCTCTCGGCAATAGCGCCGATAATTGACGCCGCGGAAGTATCTGCCTGGCAACTCCGGCCGCCCAGCTGTTCCGTTGATGTCCTGCCTACGGATCCATCGGGGCCAGCGGCAGCGCAACCGACTCCACCCCCTCGTCCGGGGCCTTGCTGAGGACCCCAAACGGCCACGGAGTCGCGTGCACCAGCGGCACGATCGTATTCGGTTGCCCGGACGCCGTGTCGAGCCCGAACATCACTACCACGATCGGCAGCCACGCATCGTCGCCTTCGATGCTGAGCTCGATCGACGTGTCCGTCAGCTGGCTCCGTGTGAACGTTGAAAGAACCGGCAGGTAGTACACGTTGCCTTCGGCACCTTCGAGGTCGTCCTGCGATGTGTCCGGAATCGTGTGGTCGACAACTACTCCTTGTCCGGCGGTGACGCGAACGTGAATCGGACTGTCGGTGGCGGAGTCACCGACGTTCGTGCCGGTCACCAGCATCACTCTATTGATTCCGGTGCGAATCATCCCGGCACCAATCTGCCTTACGGGGAGCGAGATGCGGCCTTCCGATGAGTCGGTGCTGAGAATCGTGTCGATCGACTCGTCGTAGCCGAGCGGAACGATGTTGCCGTTCGTGAATCGCTCGCACCACGCCGCGATCATCCTTGGACGCCACGCGTCGTCGCCACGAGTTCCAATCCGCATGTAGTAATTCTGCGGGAGCACCTGGTCTTCCGAGATGTCGTGGCGATACAGCTTGCCGCCACCCGTCGCGACGTCGCCGAAGCCCAGATCGCGGTGCACGACGTCGAGCCCGTTCTGATTGACGATCACGACGAGCTCGTCATCCGTGCCTGAATCGGACAAGTTGCTGGTCAGCGTGGCGAGCCACAAGTTTCTGATGAACGGCATGGGTCTATCCTCGCGAGTGACGCGCTGCGTGGGTTAGGCATTTCGATTCCTCCAGCTTGCGTCACTGGGTGGCGGGTCGGAATGACTTGAACTCCGCATGCCAAGACGACTCCGTGGCCACCACTTGAGACGCTCCCGCGGGAACGAATCTCGGCCAGAGTAGGGGGTCCGCCCGTCCGGGCGCGCAATGTGGCGTCAGCTCCCGTCGTGTCCGCCGTGGATCATGCGGCGAGCGCGACAGCTGAAGAGAGATTGGCAAGCTGAGCCAGAGTTTCGCTAGCAGGCTTGAAGTGGCCAGATGCGAAACGGCGCAGGACTTTCGCCCCGCGCCGTTCACCCGCATCGCTCGTCGCGCCTCCCGCTCTCCGCGATTTTCTACCGCTCTCTCGACGGGCCAAAGTTCATCCGGATCCCGCCTTCGAGGAAGTATACCGGCCGATCGTTGAGTAGAAAGCCAGGGTGCGACGGCTGCATGGTCACCTGGGCGAATGGCGATACGGTGCCGATCTGTCCCTGCGCGCCCAGCATGAACACGAACGAGGCACGATCCCGGCGCTCGGCGACTTCACGCTCCACGTACGCCGCCTCATCACTCGACGAGAAATTCGAAAGAGGGACCGCGTCGCCGATCCAGTTGAGCGCCATTCCGATACCGGCGTACGGACGGAGCGCGCCCAGTGTCCGCGGGAAGAACAGACCCGCCGCGGAAATCCGACGCAGGTTCTTCATTTCGATCTGATACTCACCGCCAGTGAAGTCCTCGATCCCGCTGTTCTCCGTGAAGAAGGACTGGTCGGCGGCGATGTAAAGGCCAAAGCGCGAGCGGGTGATCAGCCATTCACCACCAACCAGCGGAGCGGTGGCATTCTCGACCTGTGAGGTCGAGAATGAAGCGATTCCAGCCTTTACCCCCCAGAACCACGAGTCGTCAAATCCGCGAACCGATTGGGCGGCTGAGACGGCCGGCAATATCGCGACCGCGCAAGCGGCGGCCAACCAGCGGAACGTGCGCATGTGAGAGTGCTCCCTGAAGATACGATCGAGAGACCGGCCCTTTGGGGGGATCGAATCTCAGCCGGTCGCGAGTGCCCGGCGCTGCGCATGGCGGCGCCGTACCCACCGGATTTCCGGCTTAACCGAAAGACGAAGTGGTTCACGCTCCGTCACGACACTCCCCCCGCCCCGCTCTGGAAGGCTCGCGAATTCGGCATATTGGCTGGAAACCGGTAGCGCAATGGTTCCCGGACTCCCGGCCTTGAACTACTATGATGAGTAGCCTCCCGCCCTCGATCCCGTAGCGATGCACGCAGCCGTGCCCCCGCCGTATGATCCGAACTTCCGAACAGCCGTCTACGGAACGGTGTTCGGTGAGCGAATGGACGTAGTTCACCGCCTCCACGCCGGCGACCGCCTCATCCTTGTACCTGATCCGCCAGGTACGGACAATCCATTCGTGTGGGTCCACGCTTCGGGCGGCGATGTAGTCGGCCACCTGCCCGGCACGATCTCCCGGTGGCTCGCCCCCTGGATGTTCCGCGGCGGGCGCGCCCGCGCAGAGGTGAAGCGCATCGAGGGCGACGAGGTCGCGAGCTGGCGGCGGCTGATAATCGAAGTGGATTGTTATGGGGAACTGGGAAATAGGAACTAGGAATTAGGAATTAGGGATGGTATGTGAAGGGCGCTGGCGCGCCTCTTTACTCATAATGCGCGGCGCCTAGCGCCGCGCGTACCGCCCCTAATCCCTAATCCCTAATCCCTAATCCCTAATCCCTAATCCCTAATCCCTAATCCCTAATCCCTAATCCCTAATCCCTAATCCCTAATCCCTAATCCCTAATCCCT
>JBPCLX010000194.1:0-4018 GCA_051002815.1 Gemmatimonadaceae bacterium | reverse complement strand
ATCGCTGCCTATCGAGCGGCAGGCGGGCGCGGGGATGCGACGACTCTGGCGGTCGCGTTGGAGGTAGTGCACGCGTACTCGCTCGTTCACGACGATCTGCCGTGTATGGACGACGACGCCGTACGGCGGGGCCGGCCAACCACCCACCGGGCGTTCGGACCCTCAGTGGCTGCCGTAGCTGGTGTGGCTATGGTGCCCCTGGCGGTATGCTGGGCCTTGCGCGCGGCCGCCGAGCTTGGGTTGCCCGGAGAGGCTCGCGGCGCCATCGTTCGGGAGTTGATGCGTGCCTCGGGCGCGTGCGGGATGGTGGGCGGACAGTTGCTCGATCTGGAGGCGGAAGGGCGATCGCTGACGCTCGCCGAACTGGAGCGCATACACGCGGGCAAGACCGGAGCACTCATGCGGGCAGCGACTCGCGTTGGGGCGCTGGCAGCGGAGTGCGACAGGGCAGCCTACCAGGCTCTGGACATGTTTGGACAGGCACTCGGGCTGGCGTTTCAGATCGCTGATGATGTGCTCGATGCTACAGCTACCTCCGAGCAGATCGGAAAGACCGCCGGCCGCGATGCAGCGCTCCGGAAGACGACGTTTCCGACGCTGCTCGGCGTGGACGGTGCGTTGCGGCGCGCTCACGGAGTAGTCGAAGAGGCGTGCGCGGCGCTTGCCGCATCGGGACTGTTGACGGATGACCTGCGTGCGCTCGCCCGCTTTGCGGTCGAGCGGACGCACTGAGCTTTCCAGGCAAGGACATAACGATGGTTCTCGAACGCATTCGATCATCGGCAGACGTATCGGCGCTCTCGCGCGATGAGCTGCGCACGCTGTCGGCCGACATCCGCGCCCGCCTCATCGACGTCTGCTCCAGAACGGGGGGACACATCGGTGCCGGGCTCGGCGTCGTCGAGCTTACGGTCGCGCTGCATCACGTGTTCGATGCGCCGAGCGATCGACTGGTGTGGGATGTGGGGCATCAGGGCTATCCGCACAAGCTGCTGACCGGACGCAATTCCGGGATGGAGACGCTTCGGCATGAAGGAGGCTTGAGCGGCTTTCTGAAGCGGAGCGAGAGCGAGTTCGACGCCTTCGGAGCGGGCCACGCCGGTACCGCCATCTCCGCGGCGCTGGGCATGGCCGCCGCCCGCGACATCCAGGGCGGCGACAACCGGGTGGTGGCCATCCTCGGCGACGGTGCGCTTACCTGCGGCCTCGCGTACGAGGGGCTCAACAACGCGGGCGATTCCGGCCGCGACATCATCGTGGTGCTCAACGATAACGAGATGAGCATTGCTCCTAACGTGGGCGCGATGTCGAAGTACCTTGTCTCGGTGCAGCGTAATCCCCTCTACAACCGCGTGCGCAGCAAGATCGGGGAGGTCGTGGACGATCTGCCTGGGCCGCTGGCCGGCATTGGTGGACTGGTGCGCAAGTGGGAAGAGAGCATGAAGTCCTTCCTTACCCCGGGTGTGCTGTTCGAGGAGCTGGGCTTTCGGTACTTCGGGCCTATCGACGGACACGATATCGACACGCTGGTGGAGACCATGGAGGCGGTGCGCGAGCTCCGCACCCCGCGCCTCGTGCACGTGATCACGCAGAAGGGGCGCGGCTTTCCCGCCGGCGAGCACGGTGAGAAGTGGCACGCGCTTCCCCCCGGTCACGATCCGGCCACCGGAAAGCAGAAGGCACCATCGAGCGGCGGAGCGGCATACACGGCGCTCTTCGGGAAAGGGTTGAGCGAGCTGGCCACCGAACAGAGGAATGTCGTCGCCATTACCGCCGCCATGCCGAGTGGTACGGGAACCGGCATCTTCGCTCACGCGCATCCCGATCGGTTCTTCGACGTCGGCATTGCCGAGGGACACGCGGTCACCTTCGCGGCCGGCCTGGCGACCGAGGGCGTCAAGCCATTCGTCGCGATCTATTCCACGTTCCTGCAACGCGCCTACGACAACGTCATTCACGATGTTGCGATCCAGCACCTGCCGGTGGTGTTCTGCATGGATCGCGCGGGACTCGTCGGGGAAGACGGGCCAACGCACATGGGGCTTTACGACATCGCCTACATGCTTGCGGTCCCCGGCATGACGGTCACCGCGCCGAAGAACGCCACCGAGATGCTCGGCCTCATGCGTACTGCCGGCAGCCATGTCGAAGGGCCGTTCTGCCTCCGTTACCCGCGCGATACGGCGCCTGACAAACCTCCGGCGATGTCCGAGATCGAGCCGGTGCCTTACGCCACCTGGGAAGTCGTGCGCAAGGGCGAGCAGGTCGCGATACTTGCGGTTGGCACCATGGTCAACCAGGCGCTTGCCGCGGCCGATCAGCTGGCCGGCGACGGACTCAACGTCACCGTCGTGAACTGCCGCTTTCTCAAGCCGTACGACAGCCTGACACTGGCGGCGGTGCTGCAGGATCACCGCGCCGTTCTGGTCGTCGAGGAAGGTACGGTAGTGAACGGATTCGGAGCCTACATGGCTCAGGTCATTCATCGGATGGATTCCGGCGTGCGGGTCAGCGCGCACGGCGTGCCCGACACCCTCATCGAGCACGCCCCTCGCAAGCGGCAGCTCGCCGCGACGGGCCTCGATCCGGAGGGCATCGCCGCGCGCGTCCGTGCCCTCCTCGAGAGCGAGGCGCTGGCCGGGTGACGCGTGTCGGGATCATCGCAAACCGCCGCTACGATGGCCTGGGTGTATTGCTCCGGGACCTGCTCGGCGCCGCCGCCGGCCTCGGCGTGTCGTTCGCCGTGGAAAGCGGGCTCGATGAGCTGATCGAGGACGCCGATGTCGTCGAGACGGCTGACGACATCGACCTGCTGGTTACCCTGGGTGGCGACGGCACGATGCTCCGCGGCGCGCGATTCCTCGCCGGCCGCCAGGTGCCGATACTCGGCATCAATCTCGGGCGGCTGGGCTTTCTCACCTGCTGCGGCGTCGACGAGATGCACGGAGCCATGGCGCGCTTCGTCGCCAACGAGCACCGCATCGAACCGCGCATGGCGCTCGAGGCGTTCACGCAGCATGGAGCAGGGCAGCCCCCCTGGCGGGCGCTCAACGATGTGGTGCTGCACAAGGGCGGGTTCGCGCGCGTGGTGAGGCTCAGGGTCTCGGTCGACGAGGAGATGATCGCCTCCTATGCGGCGGACGGGATCGTCATCTCCACTCCGACCGGCTCGACTGCATACAGCCTTTCCGCGGGGGGGCCGGTGGTGGTGCCGACCGTGGAGTCGCTGATCGTCACGCCGATCTCCGCCCACTCGCTTGGCGTGCGGCCGGTGGTGCTCCCCTCCAGCGCGACGATTCAGGTGCAGGCTTTGGATGGTCCCGAGGAGCTTCTGGTGACGATCGACGGCCAGGTTGGCGCCACCGTTCCACCCGGCGACACGCTGGTCGTGCGTCGCGCCGACGCACCCGTCCTCGTCGTGCGCTTCAGTGACGTGACCTTCTTTTCGCGCATGCGCCGCAAGCTGGGATGGGGCGGACTGCCCGACCGCGACGAACTCTCTCGGTGCTGACCGAACTCAGAATCCGCAACTTCGCCATCATCGAATCGCTTGCCCTGCCGCTCGTCACCGGATTCAACGTTCTCACCGGTGAGACAGGCGCCGGCAAGTCCATCATCGTCGGCGCGTTAGGATTCCTGCTCGGCGAGCGCGCTGGGAGCGATGTGGTGCGCACCGGATCGGACAAGGCGGTTGTCGAAGGCGTGTTCGAAGCAGCCGACCGCCCGGCGCTGGCCGCGCTTCTCGATGAAAGGGGAATCGACGCCGACGGCGGCGGCGTGATCCTGCGGCGCGAGGTGCATGGCTCCGGACGCACCCGCGCCTGGCTCAACGACGCTCCGACCACCGCGGCCACGCTAGCCGAAGTCGGACGCATGCTGGTGAGCCTCCACGGCCAGCACGAGGCGCAGACGCTCATCGATCCCGAGTCGCAGCAGCGCATCCTGGATGAATTCGGCGGGGCGGGGGAGCTGTCCGTCGCGGTGGCCGAGTCACACGCTGCCTGGCGAGCCATCACCA
>JBPCLX010000193.1:0-7826 GCA_051002815.1 Gemmatimonadaceae bacterium | reverse complement strand
CTGGCGCGCGAGGCGGTGGTGGCGGAATCACGGCGTATCGCCGCCGATCAGGCGCGTCTGCGGCGCCAGGTTGGAGAGATCATTTTCATGCGGCTCGGGGGTGAGCCTTCCGGCGAGCATTCGCACGACGGTGAGAGTCCGGAGGAGCATGCCGGCCACGCCGCACCAGAAGGAAAGCTGACGCCGGAGCAACTGCTCGCCGCGGCTGAGGCGGCAACCAACCGGGACATGAGCGAGGCGCTCGACTTCCACGGCGACGAGACGCCGGTAGTGGCGATCAACCGCCCGCTGCTCGAGGCCTACAACGCCATGTGGGATGCCGGGCGGGAACTGGACATCGGAGAGCCTGACGACGCACTACCGCACATGCGCGTCGCGCTGGAGGCAATTCAGAGGGCGCGCACGGCTGAACGCATATATCTGCGGGGCCGCGCACCGGCGGTGATCGTCGACCTGGCGCGGGTGCGGTTGTCGGGGAAGCGCGACGGCGTCGATCCCGCACCGGTGCGGCAGCGCGAAGATGCGCGATCTCCCGCCGTGCGTCGCAGGGAGCGCTTCGATGTGGCGATCGAACGGTTGTCGGCAGGGGACGTCTCGGCCGTCGATACGCTGGCGCTGCTGCGGTTGGATGCTCTGGACGACGCCCCGGCTCTGGCTACCGCCATCGGCGCCGCCATCGAGGCGCTGCGAGCCGGGCGCGATGCGACGGACGCGCTGGTGTCGGCCCGTCGCCTGTTCTCCGGCAAGATCGAAGTGCGCCATACCCTGCCGGCATGGAGTGGATCGTCGTGAGCGAGTTCGTTTTTGCGACCGTGCAGTACGACAGCGGTGACTGGGACAGCGCACCGCTGGTCCCACCGAACATCATCGACTCGGTAGCCCGGTATACCTCGATACCCGTGCGGCCGAGCGGAGTGACGGTGGCGCTCGCCGCGACCGAGCTGTTCGGGTATCCGTTCGCCTATCTAACCGGTCATCTGCCAGTTCGGTTCTCCGAGCAGGAACGCGCGAATCTCCGGGATTTCGTGGACCGCGGGGGTTTCCTTTTCATCGACGATCACAATCACGACATAGATGGCGCCTTTCACAAGACCGCCACCGAGGAGATTGCCCGAACGCT
Organism: Gemmatimonadaceae bacterium; assembly: GCA_051002815.1. Lineage (GTDB taxonomy): Bacteria > Gemmatimonadota > Gemmatimonadetes > Gemmatimonadales > Gemmatimonadaceae > JALZIF01. Next base: position 6,706 of record JBPCLX010000193.1, on the reverse strand, counting down.
CGAGCCGTTGAAGGAGCTGCCCAACGACCACCCGTTGTACAGTGCGTTCTTCGCGTTCGATGATGGACCGCCGACGACCGGCCACGAATTGAACGGGTGGGGAGACAATCTGGTTCACGAACATCTGCTGGCCGTGGAGCGCGGTGAGCGCATTGCAGTGTTGTACAGCAACAAGGACTACAGCAGCGAGTGGAGCTACCACCCCGACAACAAGCGCTTTCTGTCGGTGGACAACACGCGCTTCGGCGTGAACATCATTGTTTATGCGCTCACGCGCTGACGAGTGGCGTCGCTGGGTCGAGTTGGCGTGTCGCCTGGGAGCGATCGTGCTTCTCGGGTGGGCGCTCTGGCTCGCTCTCCGCCCAGAAAGGGAGCTCGCGAATAACGCGCAACTGGATGCGGAGGAGCTGCCGGAGGTGCTCCCCCGCTGGGCCACCGGCCCGGCTCCCGATTCGGTTCACCTCCGCCTCGATTCGATGCCCGATAAGGTGTGGCTGGATTGGCTCGTTGCGCTGCGAAGAACTGGCACAGCGGTCGGGTGGTCGGGCACGATCGTTCCGCTGGCGATCGCTGTCGAGCCGGTAAATGCGCCGGCCGGGGGTGCGCGGCTACTGATTGCCGGCTCCGCGGGTGACAGCGTGGCGGTTCGCGATGCAATCGGACCGTTCGACACTCTTTACCTGGCAGGTTCCGGTGGCGCCGTACGCGTACCGGCGCTGGCCGAACCGGCTCAGGCCGCGCTCGGTGCCGTGCGGGCCCGCGCGGTCGCAGCTGATTCACTCGTTCCGGGGACGGTGCTGGTGATTGGTACGGCGGGCTGGGAGGCACGTTATGCGATTGCCGCGCTCGAGGAAGGCGGCTGGCAGGTGGACGCTCGCCTGACGATCGGTCCGGGCCTCGTCGTGCGGCGTGGTACCGCCGGTACCGCCGATACGGCGCGATACGCCGCGGTCATCGCTTTCGACTCCGCGGCGGCGAACGAGTCCCGCGGTCTCGTGTCGTTCGCGAGAGCGGGAGGCGGTCTGGTGTTGTCAGGCATGGCCGCCCGGCTTCCAGCGCTGCGCGGGGTCGTGCCTGGGCAATCGGGCGCGCGCGTTCGGCCGGCGGTTGTCACCTTCACCGCGGAAACGCCACGCCTTGCACTCGGCTTCTTCCCGATCACGCGTCCGAGGCTCGATGCCGTGGTGCTGGAGACTCGCGACGGGGTGGCAACGGTCGCGGCGCGCCGCGAGGGCCTCGGCCGCGTAGTGCAACTCGGATACGACGAGAGCTGGCGATGGCGAATGCAGGGAGGGGAGGGAGGGATGGAGGCACACGGGCAGTGGTGGTCATCTCTAGTCGCCGGCGCCGCGCTGGTCCGCGGCACCCGGCGCGATCTGTCGGGCACGGCGATCGGCGAGTCGGCTCCACTCGTTGCGGTCGTCGCGGCGCTCGGCGAGTCCGTGCCGCGCCTGGACTCGCCGGGTACGCTCCCTGGTCGAACTGGTCCCGATGGGTGGATGCTGGTTCTCAGCTTGCTGCTCCTGCTCGTCGAGTGGACGTCCCGCCGGCTGCGGGGGGCGCCATGACGGTCGCCATGATCTCCCACGCGGATTCCGGGCGGCACGACACCGGGTGGGGCCATCCGGAGCACGTCGGCCGGATTCGCGCCATTCCACGCGCATTACGAGAACAGCCCGAGCTGTTCGAATCGTTGATTCACCACGAGGCGCGTCATGCCGATGCTACCGAGCTGGCCCTCGGACACGATCCCGCATATATCGAATCCGTCCGCGTACTCGTGGCGTCAGGCGGCGGTCGGCTGGACCCCGACACGGTGGTGAGCGAGGGGAGCTGGGATGCAGCTACCGCCGCAACAGGCTCGGTTCTGGACGGAGTCGATATGGCTTACAGCGGACGCGCCATTCGCTCGTTTTGCGCGGTGCGTCCGCCGGGGCACCACGCCTTGCCCGCGAACGGGATGGGTTTCTGCCTGTTCGGATCGGTCGGGGTAGCGGCGCATTACGCGCGTACTCGTCATAACGCCGAGCGCGTTCTGATCGTGGACTGGGACGTACACCATGGCAACGGAACGCAGGCGCTGGTCGAAAACGAGCCGGAGATTCGGTTCATCTCCATGCATCAGTGGCCGTGGTATCCAGGCACGGGTGCGGCCGACGATCGGGGACCGCACCGCAGCATTTGGAACATCCCCATGAGGCCCGCGCTCCCTCCCGAACAGTACGTGGCGGCTCTGGAGCGCGCGATCGACGATGCAACGGCCGGATTCGAACCGGATCTGGTACTGGTCTCGGCTGGATTCGACTCCTTGCGCGGTGACCCGCTCGGCGGGTTCACTCTGGAGTTGGAGCACGTCGAGAGTCTCACCCGAAGTTTGGTGGAGCGGGCTACGGCGTGGTGCGGCGGGCGGCTCGTAAGCGCCCTGGAAGGGGGATATGTGCCCGATCGGCTCGCTGAAGCGTGCCTCGTGCATATGGCTGCGCTACGTTAGCACATGGACGCTGCTTGCTCGACGATTTGGCCGACCGCTAGATTCCCCGCCTCATGAGCGGCGCACCCCAGCGCGTGCCGCCGGTGCCGGCCGTTCTCCGCCTCGTGCAGCTCGCGGTGCTCGGCAAGTGGCGGGCGACCGGAGACGATTTGTATCGCGAGGTCGCACGTCTCACCGAGGCGGCGCCCGGGCGCGAAATTATCGTGTCAGGATGTGGCGCCGGGACCACCACGGAATGGCTCGCGCGGCGCACCGGCGCGTCGGTGACGGGGGTCGACCCGAGCGCCGAAGCGATAGAAGCGGCAGAGACCCAGGCGCGCTCGGCAGGTACCGAGCAAAAGCTGCACTACCAGCATGCGAAGCTGGACGATCTGCCGCATGAGACGTCGGTGTTCGATGTTGCCATCGGTGAACCGGCGCTCGCGGCTGCGGGAGATCCGGCTGCATCCGTCGGCGAATTGGTTCGCGTCACTCGGCCGATGGGGATCGTGCTTCTCCTGCAGCCGACGTGGAGCTCGGAGATTTCGGGGGCGATGCGGGAGATGCTCGTACAGCGGTATGCCCTGCGCCCACATCTGCTCGTCGAGTGGAAGCAGATGCTGCGCGCTGCGGGTGTCGTCGAGCTCGAGGTGCAGGATTGGACGTCAGGGGCGCCGGGCTCGCGATCGAGCGAGCACCATGCGCTGTCAACGGAGCTGTCGTGGACGGACAAGGCTCGAATCGTCTCGCAGGCGTGGAGGCGCGGCTGGCGTGCGGCACGAGGCGCGTTGGAGGAGGATGCAACACTGCTGCGCGAACTTTCGCGCGAGCGGGCGATAGGATTTCAGCTCATCAAGGGAATCAAGTGGCGTCACAAAATCGCCCCGCATGAGTGAGCCGCCGAACGGCATCGAGGGACCTGTGCGGGATCTCAAGATTCCGCGCAGCCTTTTCCGGAGCCCTGATGGCACTGTGCAGCGCGACCTCGCACCTAACAAGCTGGCGCAAGCCTTGCGCGAGGGTGTGGGCGTGTTGTGGGTTGATGTGGATGCAACGCAGCGGTCGCAGCACGCAGTGCTGGAAAAGATCTTCGGCTTTCACCCGTTGGCGATCGAAGACACGCTCAATCCGCAGAGTCGCGTCAAGCTCGAGGAGTACGAGGGCTATCTGTTCGCGATCATCCGCGGTGTGCGATTCGACGAGAGCACAGAGGATCCTTACGACTTCGAGACGCTCAATCTCTGCTTCTTTCTCGGGGCCCATTACGTAGTCACCGTACACAGCGAACCCTCGGCGGCCTGCGGGGAGCAGTGGGATCGCGTGACCCGAAATCCCGATTTGCTGGACCGGGGCCCTGCCCGGCTGCTGCACGCACTAATGGATACGGCGATCGATGCGTACTTTCCGATCCTCGACCAGGTAGACGAATTCATCGAAGGCCTCGAGCACGATCTGTTCGAGCGGCAGGAAAGTCGTGAAGTGCGCGCGGTGTTCAGCGTCAAGCGGCTGGTACTGTCGCTGCGCCGTCATCTGGGACCGCAGCGCGAGGTGTTCCAGGCGCTGGCAAATCGTCCGCACCGGCTCGTTCCGTCCGACGTTCAATTGTACTTTCGCGACATTTACGATCACGTGCTGCGCATCAACGACGCATTCGATACGCAACGGGACATGCTCTCATCCACTCTGGAATCCTATCTCTCGAAGGTGTCGAATCAGCTGGGTCAGGTCACGAAGGGACTGGCCTTGATCGCCACTCTCAGCGTGCCGTTCGTGGTGGTGAGCGGCATGTGGGGGATGAATTTCGAGCACATCCCGCTCTCGGGTGTGCGGGCCGGCTTCTGGATCATGCTGGTCGCGCAGCTCGCGCTCGGCGTACTGTTGGTAGGCGTGCTGCGATTCTTCCGATGGCTGTAGGCGGCTACGTGCTGTACGGCGTCGTGCCGGTGAGCGCGGGCGATGGCAATGCGCTCGCGCCCAATACGCAGCTGATCATTATGGGCGATGTGGGCGCGGTCGTCGCCCAGTCGGCGTTCGAGCACGTCGAGGAGAGCGAGCAGAGCGTGACGCAGTTCGAAACGGTGGTAGAGGCCGTCTTCGAGCGTCAAACGATCCTTCCCGCGCCGTTCGGTGTCGTCTTTCGCAACACGGATCACATCACGCGGTGGCTGCAGATGCATTATCTCACCTTCACCGAAGCGATCCACCTGGTGGAAGGCCGGTGCGAGGTGCGCGTGCACCTGCGAACCGCGGAGGGAGATCTGGCAACGGAGGAGCCGGATGCGGCCGCTACCGAGATGGCGATGGAGTTCTATAACGCGGTCAGCCATGAGGCGGATGCGGCGGTGATGCTGCGCCGTCCGGCACTGCACGCGGTATTGAGCAGCGCGTTTCTGATCGACCGGTCCGAGTGGGAGGGGTTTTCGGCGATCGTCAGCACTCATTCGCGAAGATACGCCTCGTTGCTGATGGAGCTGACCGGACCGTGGCCTCCGTACGACTTCGTGCGCATGGATCTGGGGAATTGAGCGGTGTTCTGTCCTGATTGCGGCACATGGAATCGCGGCTCGGCTGTCGCATGCGCGCGGTGCTCCAAGGATCTACCCGACGTTCCGGATGCGCCGAGCGCAAAGCCTGACGAGGAGCTGGACGCGCTGCGTCGGGCGACCGGAACTCGTTACCGGGTGCATCGCCGGCTGGGGACCGGAGGCATGGCACACGTATATGCCGCCTCCCATTCCGTGCTCGGCCGGCCGCTCGTGATCAAGGTGCTGCTGTCGCACCTGGCGCGGGAAGCGGAGATGCGCGAGCGGTTCCGGCGTGAGGCAGAAGCCGCCGCGCAACTCAATCATCCGCACATCTGTCCGATCCTCGACTTCGGCGAGACCGAAGAGAGCGTTTGGCTGGTAATGCCGTATCTGTCCGGAGGCTCAGCTGCGGACGTTCTGGTGCGCGAGCGGGTCTTCGCCGCCGAACGGGCAGCGGCGATCTGCGCACAGGTAGCGAGCGCTCTCGACTATGCGCACCGCCATGGCGTTGTGCACCGGGACATCAAGCCTGACAACATTCTGTTCGACGAGGACGGGCATGCGGCGGTCACGGATTTCGGTATCGCGACCGCCCGCTTCCACGCCCGCCTGACGGCAACCGGACGGGCAATGGGAACGCCGCATTACATGAGTCCCGAGCAGGCAATGGGCAAGCTGGTGGATGGCCGAAGCGACCTGTACGCCGTCGGCGTCATGCTGTACGAGATGCTCGTCGGCTTTCCGCCGTTCGACGGCGCCGATTCGTACTCGATCGGCTACAAGCACGTACACGAGACGGCCGCTCCGCCCGACGTGGTCGATTCACGGATATCCGTAGCGCTGTCCCAGGTGGTGATGCGGTGCCTGGCGAAGATCCCTGCCGAGCGGCATCAGAAGGGCGACGAGCTTGCCGATGCTCTTCTCGGATATCTGGCGACGAGCGGTGCGACGGAGGAATTCCGGGCGGCACGGCTAGCCCGCCGGTTGGGCATCACACCCACTACACGTTAGGTCCCGCGCGGCTTTTCCAAACTTCTCTCTCGTCTACCGGAATGCGACTCGAGCACGAAATTCTCTCGCTGCGAACCACCCATCCGTTCAAGATCGCCCGGGGCGGCTCGAGCGAATGGCGGGTCGTCTGGGTTCGGCTTGTCGATGACGATGGCGCCGAAGGATGGGGCGAAGCGGCGCCGAGCCGGTTCTATGGCGAGTCGGCAGACTCGGTTGTCGCCGCGCTCGCGGGATTCGCGCCCTTCCTGGAGCGTGCCGACCCATGGGCGATCGATACCATCGAGACGGAGCTCGATCGATCGCTGCGCTTCAACGCCGCCGCCAAGGTGGCGGTGAGCGCAGCCCTGCACGATCTGGCGGGTAAACGCCTTGGCGTGCCTCTCTACAAGATGTGGGGACTGGATCCTTCCCGCGCGCCGCAGTCGAGCTTCACCATCGGCATTGGCGACAACGATGAGCTTCGGCGAAAGGTGAAGGAAGCGGCAGAGTACCCGGTGCTGAAGGTCAAGCTCGGCACCGATCGCGACGAGGAGATCATTCGAACGATTCGCGATGCCGCGCCATCGGCCGTCCTCCGGGTGGACGCGAACGCTGCCTGGACGCCGAAGCAGGCGCTCGGCATGATGGACGTGCTGGTCGAGTGCGGCGTCGAGTTCGTCGAGCAGCCGCTGCCGCCGCACGACATACCCGGCATGCGTTT
>JBPCLX010000192.1:0-6882 GCA_051002815.1 Gemmatimonadaceae bacterium | reverse complement strand
GAGGAGTATTCGGCGAGAATGCCGTTGGCACCGAGCAGACGGCGTGCCTCGCGCGCGATATCGGTTGCCATGCTCACGTTGTTTCGCTTGGCGAGCGACACCTGCTGAGGCGTGAACGTGCCCGCATCCTTGAGCCTGCCGAGGTGAAGCGACACGAGCTGGGCCTTGACGATCTCGGTGAGCATGTCGGCGAGCCGCGCCTGCTGGAGCTGGAAGGCGGCAATGACCTTGTCGAACATTACGCGGTTGCCCGCGTACCGCACTGCTTCCTCGAAGCAGGCAATCGCCGCGCCGATCGCGCCCCAGGATATCCCATAACGAGCCTGCGTAAGGCACATCAACGGACTCTTGAGACCTCCCGAGCCAGGCAGAAGCGCGTCAGCTCCCAGGCGTACATCCGAAAACGCCAGCTCACTCGTGTCCGAGGCACGCAGTGACAGCTTCCCCTTCTGGTCGCGCGCGGTGAATCCACTGGCGTCGGTAGGCACGAGGAAGCCGCGAATCGAGGCATCGTCGCGAACGTCGCCGGTCTTGGCCCAGACGATCGCCACCTGCGCGGTAGAGCCGTTGGTGATCCACATCTTGGAGCCGTTGAGCACCCAGCTGCCATCGGCTTGCTCGCGCGCGTGGGTGAGCATCCCCGACGGGTTAGATCCGAAATCGGGCTCGGTCAGACCGAAGCATCCGATGATCTCGCCTGACGCCATTTTCGGCAGGTAGCGCTGCTTCTGCTCCTCGCTGCCAAACGCGAAGATCGGATACATTACGAGCGCACCCTGCACCGAAGCGAAGGAGCGCACGCCGGAATCTCCGCGCTCCAGCTCCTGCATGATCAGGCCGTAGGCGACGTTGTTGAGCCCCGCACAGCCGTATTCCTCGGGAAGATTGGCGCCGAACATGCCCAGTCCGGCCATCTCGGAGATCAGTTCCTTCGGAAAGCGCCCCTCGACGTAGCAGTCACCGATGATGGGAAGAACGCGCTCATCCACAAAGCGCCGAACGCTGTCGCGAACCGCGCGCTCCTCTTCTGAGAGCACGCTATCGATGTCGAAGAAGTCATTGATCATGGCGCGGGAAAGATACGCGCGCCGGAGGGGTGACGGGGAGGGATGCGGTCAATCTGACGCGTCGGCCAGATGGTTCCCCTGCTGCTTTCTTCTATCCCTTCAGAGCGGCCCGCATGAGCATCTCGACGTGGGTTAGCACACGCCCCCGGCGGTTGCTTCGTGGCAGCCGCCTTCGCGCGGCCGGTTCGATCCCCACTTCGATTGCCTTTTCGCGAAACTGGCGGCCGTGGTCGATCGGGTGTCCCTGCTCCGCCTGCCACTGGTGTACCATTTCGTGCAGCAGCGTGTGCACCACCTCGTCATGATCGTGCCGCCGAACGTGCACCACACTGAGCGCGATCTCCGGTGGGTCGCCCACCGACGACGGCGCGGTATACTGCCCCAGCCGGCTGCGCATGCGATGAGAAACGCGGATCTCGATCTCGCGTAACGCACCGCCGAAGTGCCGGCGGTTCAGTTCCCTGTGCCGCCGCCGCAGTTCGAGCACGATCGGATGGTCTTCAGCGCGTGGGCGCTCGCGTCGGCGCGCTCCCGGACTCCCGCGCTGGCGAATCGGGAAAGTCACGATGATGTGCTGCGCCTCACGACGCTCCGCCCGCGTCCGGCCCGAGACGAATCTGGCGATCGCCTGCAGCACCTCGGAGGGCGCCTCCAGATATCCCCGATGCACCCGAAGCTCGCTGCCGCTGAAGCTCACCATCACGGTGCGGTTCTCGGTGAGCGTGCAGTGCGTTATGCCCCGCAATCCCAGCGTCCGCAGGCGGACAAGGAGCTCCCCGGCGGACTGCGGCCGCGCATCCAGCGCGAGTGGCAGCTGGAATGCGTCGGGAATGGAGCGCTTCGGTCGCCGAGGGGCGCTCATCGCGCGAACCGATGCTGCGGGCCGGGCGAAAAATCCCGCGGCTCATCAGACCAGATGTGCGAGCTGATCTCGATTGCATCGATTTCGAGCGTAATGATGTTCAGGCTCGACGGTCGTGCACCTCGCGAACGGTTGGAGACCGTGCCGGCAGTCGAGATGACCGTACCCTTTTTCGTGTGCTCCACGAAGTGGATCGCCTCCTGATGATCGTGCCCGCACATGACCAGATCCACACCCAGCTTGGCGAACGCCCCGAGTATGCGCTTGGTATTCACCACTCCGTGACGTCTCGACAGCTCGCCCTTCATCGGGTTGTGATGCATTACGATGACGCGTGCATCTTCAGGCGCGGAAGCCTCGAACTGCCGCCGCGCGTACTCGATCTGGCTCTCGCGAAGGTCGCCGATGATGCTCACGTCGCGGTAGTTCCAGGTGAGCGTATGCCAGGCAACCCCGTGCGCGGTATTGAGCCCGACCATCGTCACGCCCGGCACCCGCACCACCGTTTCGAGGTCGGGATCGATGTACGTCCGGTAGGTCTCGTACATCTGCTTGCGGCGCCCCACCCCGAGCGGCGCCATCCACCAGCGCACATCGTGGTTGCCCGGCACGACGATGACCTCGCTCACGCGGCGCGCATCGCGAATGAAGGCGCGAGCGCGCTGCATTTCACCGGAGAGGGCGCGCTGCGAGACATCGCCGGAGATGGCGACGACATCGAACTTCGCCGACTGGATGATCGCCTCGATTGCCTCGATCTGCTCGGGAACGGCGGGCTTGCCGAAATGCAGATCGGAAACGTGCAGAATCCTCGTCACCCGAGCCTCGCGATGACGGCGTCCGTGAACTCCGCCGTCGTCGCCCTCCCTCCCAGATCCCGGGTGAGCACGGCCTTCGACCGAACCGTTTCCACGAACGCCTTGTGGATGCGCTGTGACAGTTCATGAGAGCCCATCTCGCTGAGCATCATGCATGCGGCGAGTATGAGTGCGCCGGGATTGGCAACTCCCTGACCGGCGATATCGGGCGCTGTGCCGTGCACGGCCTCGAAGATCATCGCTCGCCGGCCGATGTTCGCGCCGGGCGCCAGTCCGAGCCCGCCGATCAGGCCGGCAATCTCGTCCGACAGAATGTCACCGAACAGGTTCGTGGTGACGATCATGTCGAACTGCTCCGGTCGGAGCACGAGGTGCATTGCCATGGCATCGACGATGCGCTCCTCGAACTGGACGCGCCCCTCGTACTCTGGCGCAATGCTCTTACCCACCTCCAGAAAGAGGCCCTGGGAGTACTTGAGAATGTTCGCCTTGTGGACCAGCGTGAGCTTCTTCCGTCCGCGTGTCACGGCGTACTCGAATGCATAACGAATGACCCGCTCCGATCCATCGCGGGTAATGAGCGCGACCGATTCGGCCGCCGCGCGGTCATCGTCGCCGATTTTTATGTAATGTTCGATTCCGCTGTAGAGCCCCTGCGTGTTCTCGCGGATCAGGACAATGTCCACGTTCTCGAACCGTCCGCCGGGCAGCATGGTGCACGCGGGGCGGACGTTGGCGTACAGGTCGAACTCCTTGCGCAGCGCCACGTTCACCGAGCGATAACCGCCACCGACCTGGGTTTCCAGCGGACCCTTGAGCGCCATCCGCGTACGGGCTATCGAGGCCAGCGTCTCGTCAGGCATCGGGTTGCCGGCGCCCTTCACCGCGGAGGCCCCGCCAAGCTGCCGGTCCCACTCGATGTCCGCGCCGGCAGCCGCCAACAACCTGACAGTTGCATCTGATATTTCGGGGCCGATCCCATCTCCCGGGATCAGCGTGACCGTACGTGCCATGTGGTATGTCTCCAGCCGGCTCAGGGAGCCGCGATCAGATCGGCGAGTCGCGAACCGAGGCTCGCCGCGAGCGCGGGGCTCAACGCCGCCGCCGGCTCGCTCTCTACATCGAGTGCCCACACTATTTCTGATGCGCGCACGTCCACCAGCACCAGATTGAGCACCGCCCTGCCGCCCTCACCTGGAACCGGCTCGAACCGCACTTCTACCGGGAGAAGGGCATAGCGCACCCCATCCCGGAGGGCGATCAGGGAGCGCAACTGCGAGATGAGCGGCTCGGGCACCCGCGGCGGCAGCGCTCGACCGCCAGGGCGAAGGGGCTGCACGGCTATGGTCGCCGGGTCGGGGGCGAATGCAGCGTTGCGACGGGCAGATCGCGCCAGCTCCGCGGGAAGCGTCCACCGCTGGCCAAGGCCGCGCTCGCTGAGCGCGAACGTAATCTCGGAGTCCACGTTGACGAGCCACTCGCGCTCATTGGAGATCTGGGAGGCCCAACCGAGCGAATCTGCCGCCCGAAGATGCCTTGTGGGCAGAACGATCAGCGGCTGCTCCGACATGCCTGCGAGCGGACGACCGACCGGGGGGGGTGGCAGCGACTCGGCCGGGGGGCGCTGTGCGCAAGACTGCGCTGAGAGCGCCAGTGCGAGCGCGATCAGGGCGCTGGCAAATCGAGATGAGGGCACGCGGTATGTTCGCATAAGGAAGGCTCAAGGTAACGCGGGCGGTGCGGGGCGCGCGACCCAACGGCCGGATGAGCGAGGCGGGCTTTCAGTTGGGTGGCTCGACGGCCATCTTGGGAGCAGAGTCATGCCGGGTGCGCGAAGAGTGAAGTCGCCTCCCGGGATCGATTGCGATTTCGAATCCCAAATCCTCTCTCTCATGCGCCTCGCGATTCTCGGGATGCTGGCGGTTTTGCTGCCGTCGTCGGCCGCGGCACAGGAATCCGGCCCCTTTGACCTCACGGTCCCCAACATCATGCGCGGCCCGGAGGTGTACGGGCGCGAGCCGAACAACGTGCGATGGTCTGCCGACAGCCGGTGGATCTACTTCCAGTGGCTTCCACCCGGCACCGATTGGCGGGAGCGGCCGCAGCCGTTCAGGGTGCGTGCGCAGGCGGGATCGCAGCCGGAGCGGGTGAGCGAGGCGCACATGGACACGGTGGGTCCACTGGTCGCCCCGCGCAGGTACACTCGCGATCATCGTCAGGCAGCCGTCGAGTACGAAGGTGACCTGTATCTGCTCGATGTCCGGGCCAACAGCGCGCGCCGCCTCACCCAGACGGTGGCGATGGAGCGCGATCCGCATTTCGACGCCGAAGAACGGCGCATGCTGTTCATCCGTGACGGCAACGTTTTCTCTCTCGAACTGGATGGCGGATTCGTCCGGCAGCTCACCGACATCAGGTCCGGCCCCGCGCCGGCCGATTCGCAGCCGCCCGACGGGTACCGGGGCACGCTGGCCGCACAGCAGCGCGAGCTGTTCGAAGTGGTCCGCGACCAGCTGGCCCGAGACAGCATCCAGAAGGCGGAACGTGAGGCTCGTGAGGCGGCACGCCTTACGCCTCTCTACCTGAGTAAGGGGGAGCGGGTCAGCTCACTGTCCGTGTCTCCGACCGGTCAGGCACTGCTGTTGCTGACTACCATCGATGCCAATGACACGAAACCGACGATGGTGCCGCGGTGGGTTACCGCTTCCGGTTTCACCGAGGACATTCGCACACGCACCAAGGTGGGCGAGCAGCAGAACGGAGGCCGGGTGGCTTTTTTGAGTCTGCCTGGCGGCACACCGCGATGGCTCACCGCCGTGCCCGGCGACACGACACGACCCCCGGCGATGGTAACGTCGCTGGGCTGGAGTGATGATGGTCGCACGGCGCGCCTTTACGCGGCTGCCCGCGACTGGAAGGCCCGATACCTACAGACGGTCTCGGCGGATTCGGGAACAGTGCGCACCATCGACACCCTTCGCGACAGTGCGTGGATCCAGGCGCCCTGCCTCACCTGCGGCGGATGGCTGCCCAATGGCCGTGCCTGGTTCGTGTCCGAGGCCGACGGTTATGCACACCTCTACACCGTCGCCGCCGATGGGAGCGACCGCCGCCAGCGCACCAGCGGCGAGTACGAGGTTCTGGGCGCCGAGCTCTCCCCGGATGGCCGCGAGTTCTGGCTTCACACGAGCGAGGTGTCACCGTTCGAGAGGCACTTCTACCGAATGCCGGTCAGCGGCGGCGCGGCACGGCGCATAACGCAGGTCAAGGGCGCGCACGAGGTCACCATGTCGCCCAACGGACAGTTTATGGCCAATGTGCATTCCCGGTCCAACCGTCCGCCGGAGCTGTTCCTGACAAGGGTTTCGGCCAATGCACAACCGGTGCAGCTCACCACCTCGCCGACGGCTGCGTGGCTTTCACACGACTGGATCGAGCCGGAGATCATTCGCATTCCCGCCTCGGACGGCGTCGGCGTGCCGGCCAGGATCTACCGTCCGGCCGACGTCGGGGCTCAGCCGAACGGCGCGGGAGTGATTTTCGTGCATGGCGCCGGCTACCTGCATAACGTCCATGAGTGGTGGTCGAGCTATTCGCGGGAGTACATGTTCAACCACCTGCTGGCGAGCAAGGGCTACGTCGTTCTGGACATCGACTACCGTGGCTCGGCCGGTTACGGGCGCGACTGGCGTACGGCGGTCTACCGCCACATGGGCGGCCGCGACCTGCAGGATCACGTCGACGGAGCGCGCTACCTGCAAGCCGAGTTCGGAATAGATCCCGAGCGGATCGGGATCTACGGCGGGAGCTATGGCGGCTTCATCACGCTTATGGCCCTCTTCACCGAGGCCGAATGGTTCGGCGCGGGCGCGGCACTCCGCTCCGTTACCGACTGGGCGCATTACAACCACTGGTACACATCGCGTATTCTCAACCTCCCGGAAGCGGATACGCTCGCCTACCGGCAGTCATCGCCTATCTATTTTGCCGAAGGGCTCGAGGATCCACTGCTGATCGCTCATGGCATGGTGGACGTCAACGTGCATTTCCAGGATGTGGTAAGGTTGGCGCAGCGGCTGATCGAGCTGGGCAAGGTCGATTGGGAGATGGCCGTCTATCCGGTCGAGGACCATGC
>JBPCLX010000191.1:0-3900 GCA_051002815.1 Gemmatimonadaceae bacterium | reverse complement strand
TACTGACCTACGGAGACCTGGTCGAGACGGGTGACATTCTCGGGCCGCGAATCTTTTCCACCGGACCCGGCGTGTTCTGGTCCGAGAACATCAACAGCCTGAATGATGCTCGCGACGTTCTTCGCCGCTACTCCGAGTACTACAACACGCACACCATCAAGCAGTACGGCGCGGGTGACCGGAAGGTGCGCCAGTGGATCATCATGGCCGCGCGCGAGCTCGGTTTGATGCCTACATCCGAGAACTATCTGGACTTCAAGAAGAACATGACGGAAGCGATAGACGGCTATCCCGGCGCCGAGCATTCCTATCCTATTTACCCGCTGTTCAAGGATGCGGTCGAGCTGCTAGCGCAGAGCGGCATCACCTACACTCCGACGATGCTGGTCAACTTCGGCGGTCCATCCGGTGAGAACTACTGGTATCAGAACTATGACATCACTGCCGATGAGAAGTTGGCCAAGTGGACTCCCAAGGTCGAGATAATCCGCCGTGGCTTGAGGCGCGGGGGTTTCTTCCACGGCAGCCAGTTCGTATTCGATGAGCAGGCGGCGCAGGCAAAGAAGATCGTCGAAGCGGGCGGGCGCGTGGGCCTGGGCGGACACGGACAGCTCCAGGGACTCGGCGTGCACTGGGAGCTCTGGAGCATCGCGTCAGGCGGGATGAAGCCGCACGATGTGCTGCGAGTCGGCACGACGTTCGGAGCCGATGCGATTGGACTCGGCAAGGAGCTTGGTTCGCTCGAAGCCGGCAAGCTCGCCGATCTTCAGGTGCTCGACGCCAACCCCCTCGACGACCTCCGCAACACGACGCAGATTCGCTACGTCATGAAGAATGGGCGTCTCTACGAAGCGTCAACGCTCAGCGAGATCTGGCCGCGCCAGCGCGAGGTGCAACGGCCGTGGTGGTGGGGGGAGGAGGATTGTCCGAACGGGAATGGGGGCTGCAAGTGACAAAAGCGGGAAATGGAAAACGGGAAAGGGGAAAGGGGAAACGTACCTAACTGTCATGCTCGGACGTTTCCCGTTTCCCAATACCTCTCCCATTTCCCATTTCCCGTTTCCCGTTTCCCGCTGTTTGGAGTTACCTGTACAAACGGTACTTCCTCGTCCGCTGCTCGAACGCGACCACCTTGGGCAGCTCGCCGTCGATGACCGAGTCTGGATCTTCTCCGCGCAGCAGCGCTTCGCGTAGCGCTGGCGTGCCGAATCGCGCATCGAAGGTTGCATTACGAATTTGAAGCGAATCGGGGTTCACCTTGGCGATCGCCCACAGCAGCGCCGCGCCCACGCGGGCGGCCTGCACGCGGTCGCGATCGGTAACCTCGATCTTGATCCACGGAATGACCTGGCCACCGAACTTTCTGTCGGCCGGGTTCTCGGGAGCGCGGCGATCCACCACGAACCGGACTCCCGACAGCGCTCTATCCTCCAGCAGCGCCACCGCACTGTCGGCGTCGAGCCACGGGGCACCTAACCGCTGAAAGGCATCCGGGGTGCCGCGCCCAACGCTCAGGTTTGATCCCTCGAAGGGCACGATTGCCGGATAGAGCAGCGCGCTGGTGAGCGAGGGCATGTTGGGCGACGGCTTCACCCACTTCAGCCCCGTCTCATCGAACCAGAGGTGCCGCTGCCACCCCGCGGCGGGGATCACCGTGAGGTCGGCGCCCAGATCGAGAACGTCGTTGTAGAACAGCGCCAGCTCGCCGAAGGTGAGCCCGTGCCGCAGCGGAATCGGATACAGGGTGACCGGGGTGGCGCGGCGTGCCGCGCTGTGCGATCCGGAGTACGCCTGGCTGCTGTCGAGTACCGGGCCTTCGACCACGGAGCCGGTGATGGGATTGGGACGGTCGAGCACGATGACCTTCACCCCGTTGCGCGCCGCGGCCCGCATGGCATAGACCATTGAGCCCGGATAGGTCCACGTACGCGTGCCGAGGTCCTGCAGATCGATGATCAGCGCATCGAGCCCGACGAGCGTAGAATCGGGTGGCTCGATGGTGGTGGGATTGTACAAAGAATGAATGGGCAACCCCGTGCGCTCATCCGTACTGCTGGCGATATTGGAGCGTTCCTCGGTCCCACGGATGCCGTGCTCGGGAGCAAAGAGCGCGACCAGTCGTGGGGCGCTGTCGGCCCCGACCACCGAATCCGCGCGGTACAGGAGATCGATATCGCTCCGCCCTTGCGCGTCGAGTCCACTCTGATTCGTCAGAAGTCCTACTCGCTTGCCAGCGATCAGGTGCAGGCTATCCTCCAGCAGCACGGTAATCCCGGGGCGTACCTGGACGTGCCGCTCAGGCAGATCGTACCCGCTTCCCCCCGCTCCACCCGCCGCGCCGCCCGCACATGCGGTGATCAGCACCGCACCGATCGCTCTCATCATCAACTGTCCGCGATGTCGCATTCGTCCATACGCTCCGTAATTCTGGGTGGCCTCCTCGTCACCGCCGCGTGCGCCCAACCGGCGCAGTCGCTGCCTGACGAGTCGATGTTGCCGACTCCGGTCCCGGCGGCGCGCAACGTGGTCGTCACGACGCCCGCGTTCACGCCCGACGCACCTCTTACCCCGGAACAGCGTGCGTGGGTCGACAGCACGCTGGCAACGCTCGATTTGAGGGCCCGCGTCGCGCAGATGGTGCACGTCTGGATCCTCGGCGACTACAGCAATTGGGATGACCCGACATTCGCGCAGGCACGCGGATGGGTGGCCGGCGACGGTGTAGGCGGCATCACCATGTCCCTGGGCTCTCCGATCGAGGTTGCCGAAAAGATCAACGCGCTCCAGCGCATTGCATCCGTGCCGTTACTCGTGGCATCCGACCTCGAGCCCGGCCTCGGCCGGCTGGTCGGCGGAGTTCACGTGCCATCGCTGTTGCGCGGTGGCAGCGCCACGCTGCTCACCACCAACATGGCGATCGGCGCCGCGGGACGGGAGGACGATGCCTACGAGGCGGGCCGGATCACCGCCCGCGAGGCGCGTGCGATCGGGATCATGATGGCGTTCTCGCCCACGAGCGACGTAAACAACAATCCGGCCAATCCGGTGATCAACACCCGGTCGTTTGGCGAGGACCCACGTGCCGTCGCAATGCTCACCGCCGCGTTCGTGCGCGGGCTCCAGAGCGAAGGGGTGGTCGCGACGGCGAAGCATTTCCCCGGCCATGGGGACACGGATACCGACTCGCATCTGGCACTCCCGGTGGTTACCTCGAACCGCGCGCGGCTTGACAGCGTTGAGCTGCGGCCGTTCAAGGCGGCGATCCAGGCGGGCGTAGGAGCGATAATGACGGCGCACATCGCGCTTCCGGCGCTCGGTCAGCCGTCCACCCCCGCCACACTCGTGCCCGAGGTGATCGGCGGCCTGCTGCGGGATTCGCTAGGCTTTGACGGCATGATCGTCACCGATGCCCTCACCATGGAGGGAGTGGGTGAGGGATACGGCGTTGGTGAGAGCGCGGTGCTGGCGGTCAAGGCCGGTGCCGACGTCCTGCTCAAGCCTGGGGACATTCCGGCCGCGATTCGCGCTGTCGTCACCGCGGTCGAGAGCGGCGAAATCCCGGCCGACCGCATAGCGGCGAGCACCCGCCGAACGCTGGAGATGAAAGCGCGGCTGCGATTGCACGATAATCGTTATGTGGACCTCGACCGGCTGCGTCATGTCGTGGGGGCACCGGAGCATCTGGAAATCGCCCAGGGGATAGCCGAGCGTGCGATCACCCTGCTGCGCGACGGCAACGATCTCGTCCCGGTTCCGCGCGACGGGCGGGTGGTGGTGGTAACCTATGCCCCCGAGCTCGAAGTCCTGGCCGGCCGGGCGTTTCTCGCCGAGCTGCGACGGCTCGTTCCCAAGGTCGCTGGCGTGCGCATCTCGCCGCGCACCGGACAGGCGGAGCTCGAT
>JBPCLX010000190.1:0-4459 GCA_051002815.1 Gemmatimonadaceae bacterium | reverse complement strand
CCGGGACAGTGGCGGATCGAAGGGGCGTTGTCGCGTGTTCCGGAGGCGGAGGTGCGGCGCGCGATGCGCGAAGCCCCGCTGGTCGCGCTGCATGGGGACACGGCAATCTTCGGCGCGCCGCGCGCCGCTACCACCGGAGCGCTGGTGCTCGTCGCACCGCCGGCGGATGCAACCGGCGAATGGTACGCCGTAGCCGCCCCCCCGTCGCCGATCGCCGGCGCGCTCTCCGGCATCGCTTGGGACAGCCTGGCGCCTTTGGAGGTGTCGTCGAACGTGCCGCGGGGCGAATGGGAGGGGCTCATAACGAGTCGCCCTCGTCTCGAGGCACGCCGGACAGCCATTACCGGGACCGCTCTGGGCCGGCGCGTAGTGGTAGTCGGTGCCTCCGGAATGTGGAGGTGGCGTTTCCGCGGCGGTACCAGCGCGGATGCCTATGCGGCGCTGTGGGGGGGTATATTCGATTGGCTGACCGCGGAGCCGGTGGATCGGCGCGCAGCGGTGCTCGCCGACCGGGTCATCCGGAGCGGAGATCGCCTGAGATGGCGGCGCGGCAGCGGGTCCGATTCGGTCGTTATGGTCCTCGCGCGGCGTCAGGGGGATTCGGTGGGCGTCGATACGATGGCGATTCGGTTCGGCGCTGCCGGTACCGTCGCCGAATCGGACCCCATGCCGCCCGGAACCTACGACCTGGAGGTAGCCGGCGGCCCGGCACTACTCGTGGTGAATGCGTCGGCGGAAATGCTGCCACAACGTCGCACCGTGGCCAGCGGAGCCGTTGGCGGTGCCGCGGTAGCGGGCGACGCTCCGAGGCTGCGGGATCGCGGCTGGGCGTATCTGCTGGCAGTAGGCGCGCTGTGTGCGGAGTGGCTGGTCAGACGCCGAATGGGATTGAGATAGGCCAACGGGAAAACGGGAAATGGGAAATGGGAAACGTGACCGGGCCGCGTCACCACTGCCCGGCACCCCTCGCCCGTTTCACCGTTCCCATTTCCCATTTCCCATTTCCCGTTTTTTCCCCATTTCCCGTTCTTATATAGTGTCTCGAATACTCAAGAAGAAAGGCGACCTCCCTCAGCGCTCGTTATGGTCGCGGCTGAAGGACTTCGCCATGATGGATGTCGCGGTGCTCGCGCAGGGCGGTGTGGCGCCGGGTTCGATCGAGCGCCTCGAGGAAATCCTGCTCGAGGCCGACTTCGGTGTGTCGCCCACACTCCGCCTGGTCGAGGAGGTCGAACGCAAGGCCGAGCGAGGATTGGTAAAGACGCAGGACCAGTTTCTTGACGCCCTGCGCGAAGGGGTGGAGCGGGCGCTCCGCTCAGGCAATAGCGATCCCGCACTGCGACTCGGCACCTCCACTCCGGCGGTGGTGCTTGTCGTAGGTGTGAACGGAGCGGGAAAGACCACCTTCATCGCCAAGCTCGCCCACCGACTGCGTCGCGAGGGCAAGAGCGTGCTCGTCGCAGCTGGCGACACGTTCCGCGCGGGCGCAATAGACCAGCTGCGCGTGTGGGCGGACCGCGTTGGTGCCCACTTCGTCGCTGGCCAGCCCGGCTCCGACCCCGCCGCCGTGGCCTACGATGCGATCGAGGCGGCCATTGCCCGCGGCTCGGATGTTGTCATCGTCGACACGGCAGGCCGGCTGCACACGCAGTCCAACCTGATGACGGAGCTGCAGAAGATGGCTCGGGTCATCGCCAAGCGGCTGCCGGGCGCGCCTCACGAGACGCTGCTCGTACTGGATGGTACAATCGGGCAGAACGCCGTTCAGCAGGCGAAGAGTTTTGCGAGCTCGGTTCCACTCAGCGGAATCGTGATCACCAAGATCGATGGCACGGCGCGGGGCGGAATCGTCGTCGCCGTCCACGAAGCGCTCGATGTGCCGGTCAAGTTCGTCGGCGTCGGCGAGACCGTCGAGGACCTCCTGCCCTTCGACGCCTCGACCTACGCGCGCGAGCTGCTGGAAGAATAGGGGGTAGAGGGGGGGCGAGGGTTGGGGGTCGGGGTTCGGGGGTCGCGGGTCGAGGGTCGAGGGTCGCGGGTGGCGGGTCGAGGGTCGCGGGTCACTTCGGATTCATACACTTTCGCACTTCGCACTTCCACTTCACACTTCGCCCTTCGCACTTCGCACTTCGCAGTTCATTCCCCGACCCCTCTCCCCGCTCCCCTCTCCCCTCTCCCCCCGCCCCCCGTTGCCTATCGATCTCGTCACTCCGATCGCCTTCCTGAAAGGTGTAGGGCCGCGGCGTGCGGACGTGCTGCGGCGGCTGCGGATCGTGCTCGCGGGTGATCTCCTTTACCACGTACCGCACCGCTACGAAGACGCGACCACCGTCTCGAAGGTGGCCTCTCTCGAGGCGGGACAGGATGGAACGGTCATCGGTACGGTGGTATCCACCGGCGTGCTGCCCACACGAAAGGGGCTGCGCATTTTTCAGGCGGTGATCAAGGACTCGTCAGGTTTGCTCGAGGTGGCGTGGCCGGGACAGCCTTTTCTCGAGCGCGTCATTCGCAAGGGTGACGTGCTCCTCGCCACCGGGCCGGTGCGATTCTTTCATGGCCGGCAGTTGGTGCCACGAGAGTTCGTCAACCTCGGTCCGGAAGAGGATCAGCAGGCGAACGGACGAGTTCTGGCCATTTATCCAGCGACCGAGGGAATATCGGTCAAGCAGATCCGCGCGCTCATCGAGTCCAACCTCGATGCATTGCTGCCGCACGTGACCGAGCATCTTCCGGCAGCAGTGATCGCGAGGGCCGGGGTCCCTGCGTTGCCCGAAGCGCTGCGGATGGTGCACCGGCCGGCCACGCTGGCCGAGGCGATGCATGGACGTTCCCGGCTCGCGTTCGAGGAGCTGTTCTTCGTCCACCTCCTTCAGCACCGTGCGCGCGAGCTGGCCCGCGAGCGCCGCACCGGGATCGCGTTCGCCAACCGGCGTACCCTGACATCGCGGCTCAAGAGCGAGGTGCCGTTTGCGCTCACCGGCGCGCAAACGCGAGCCATTCGTGAGATCGTCACCGACATGTGCAGCACGCAACGCATGCACCGGCTCCTCCAGGGGGACGTGGGCAGCGGAAAGACGATCGTCGCGTTGTTCGCCGCACTGCTGGCGATCGAGAACGACTATCAGGTGGCGCTGATGGCGCCGACCGAACTGCTCGCAGAGCAGCACATGCGAACCACCGAGCGCCTGCTCGCCCCGCTAGGTGTCATTCCGCAGCTGGTGTCCGGTGGCCGGTCGGCACGCGCCCGACGGGAAACCGCGTCGCGCCTCGAAAGCACCGAACCGGTGCTCGCCATCGGGACCCATGCGCTGGTGCAAGAGCGGACGCGGTTCGCCAACCTCGGGCTGGCGATCGTCGATGAGCAGCATCGGTTCGGCGTCGAACAGCGTGCTGCGTTAGGAACCAAGGGCGAGCGGCCCGATGTGCTGCTACTGAGCGCGACACCCATTCCGCGCTCGCTGGCGCTCACTCTATACGGCGATCTGGATCTCAGCATGCTCGAGGAGCGCCCGCCGGGCCGCCAGCCGGTGACCACCCGTCTTCGCCCTGATCGGGCAAGGTCGCGCGTGCTGGAGTTCATCTGCACCGAACTGGCCGCCGGTCGTCAGGCGTATGTCGTCTATCCTGTCATCGAGGAGTCGGAGAAGGTCGACCTGAGAGCGGCGACGACGATGTACGAAACGCTGGCCGCCGGCGCCTTTGCCGGCCGGAGGGTGGCCCTCATGCACGGGCGCATCCCTGCCGCGGCGCGCGATGCGACCATGCGTGCCTTCCGCGATGGCGAGCTCGATGTCCTGGTGACGACCACCGTCATCGAGGTGGGTATCGACGTTGCCAACGCCACGGTAATGCTGATCGAGCATCCCGAACGGTTCGGCCTCTCCCAGCTGCACCAGCTGCGCGGTCGAGTGGGCCGAGGCGCCGAGGCATCGTACTGCATTTTGTTAGGCGATGTGAGTCCGGACGCGGCCGCGCGGCTCCACATGTTCGCCGGCACCGAGGACGGATTCGAGATCGCCCGGGCAGACCTCAGGCTCCGCGGCATGGGCGATCTGTTCGGCGAGCGGCAGCATGGGGTGCCGATGTTCCGGTTTGCCGACCCGATGCGCGACGAGGAGCTGGCCCTCACCGCCCGCGACGCCGCCAGCGCCGTTCTCGTCGCCGACCCGACGCTGTCGCGCCCCGAGCACGCGCCGCTGCGCCGGATTCTCACCGATCGTTATGCGAGGGCGCTGGAGCTCTTTCGCGTCGGATGATTCGTAAAGCGGGAAATGGGAAATGGTGATGAGGAATGGGCGAGAAGACGCAGTCATTCCCGCGCTTTCTTTCTTTGGGTCTTCCGGGAATCGAGTGGGTAGTCGTCGAGCTGCCGGCCTCCGTTGTCAGCATCACTTCGGCGCGAGGTACCGCATTTACCGCGGAGGTCGCGGAGGTAACACAAAGTTTCCGGCAGCGGAGG
>JBPCLX010000189.1:0-9137 GCA_051002815.1 Gemmatimonadaceae bacterium | reverse complement strand
CGGGGCTTCGGTCCCCGCCGCAGCCGACAGCAACCATGGCGCTCGCGGCAACGACCATTAGGTAGCCGGCGCGGCACGATTCGAGCTTGCCTATGTCGAGATGCATGCAAGACGTTTTAAACCGGGAACGAGACGAGCCCATACACCCTAGGCAACAATTGCTGCAGACCCCGGCTGGCTTGGCCATTTTTTCTCGCGAGTGCTTCAGTTTTCTTTTTGTCCATGGCTCAATGCTCCGGTGGTGTGATAGGTGCGAGTCTGATCCGTTCTATGGACAATTCCCTTCCCGCTGGCACCGGAACACAGGATAGCCAAGTCGGCCACCAGACGTTCGCCATCACCCGCATCGGCTGGCGAGGGAACCCGCTGGTCCAGCGGGCGAGGCGGGCGCCGTCCGCCAAGAGCACAAGATCACGCGCCGACCAGCGGATGGTGTAGTCGTGATAGCCCGCGGCGGGATCGAACGGCAGAATCACGGTCGTGTTCCGCTCCATTCTCCCAGCCACCCACGCAGTGAGCAGTGCCTGACGGCTCCCGTCGTTATAGATCTCGATGTCGATTTCATCGTTACCTCCGCTGACATCCGAATACAGAAAAAAAGCCGAGATCGAGCCAGGCGCATCGGGCACCTTCATCCGCGCGGTGTACTCTCCAAAATGGTAGCGTTCGCTAGCGCGCACCTCGGCTCCATCGCAACTCGCGGCAGGCAGGCGGAGTCTGAATCCGGCACCGCCGACAAGCACATGATCCCGCCGCATTCGTCCCCGCCCGAGGTAGTGCTGCGCTGGGAGCCACATTCCAGGAGGTTCGTCAATGAGCGAACCTTCCCAATGAACGTGGAACGCGGCGCGCCTGTCGGCAGCCGCCAATCGCCGGGCACCCTCGGTTTCCGGCGGTGCCG
This sequence comes from Gemmatimonadaceae bacterium, assembly GCA_051002815.1. Lineage (GTDB taxonomy): Bacteria > Gemmatimonadota > Gemmatimonadetes > Gemmatimonadales > Gemmatimonadaceae > JALZIF01. The sequence continues at coordinate 8,236 of JBPCLX010000189.1, read as the reverse complement.
TCCACACCGCCATGGTAGCCCGGTATTCACCTGGAACAGGTTGAGGATCCAGCGGAACCGGCCAACCTTTTGTCTGAAGCGACCTTTCGCCAGGACCGAGCGTCAGGGAATGCGACGGAACATCGAACCACTCCCCATCCGCATTCTCCACGCTATAGCCGATCCAGACCCGGTGCGATGAGCGTCCCGCGTTGAAAAGCACGAGACGTGACACGGCGGTATCGCCGGGGTGCAGCGTTCCGTTAGACGGAAGGAAGCTCACGATCTGCACGGTCTCGCCGATTGGCGGCTGGGCATCGGCGGTACTGGCTCGGGCAAGCGTCAGCAAGCAGCCTTGAATAACCACGGTCCAACGATTCACCCCGTCGCCTCCCAGGGTGTGTCCGAAGAAGTAAATCTGGTACGGTGAATATCCATACGGCAGAAAGCTATTGGGTCAGCCGTTTGCCCATGTACATGGCTTACGACTTGCCAATACCTCCATGATGCTGGACCTCAAGCGCGGACAGGTTTACGTCGGGCTCGGCACTGCCGCGTCGCGCTTCCTGGGCTTGGTGCCATCGCTGCTGCTCGCGCTTTTGAGCGTGCGCATGCTGGAATTAGCCGGCGGCATGCCGATCGCCGCGACGTCGGCTGAACGCGTGCGCGTCGTCGCCACGGCTATCGGCCTGGATGTGCTCGCGACCGTGCGTTACTTGCCGCTACTGCTGCTGTATTCGCTGCCGTTTCTGCTGAGCCCTTCCGCACGCGCCCGGTTCTGGAGCCTGGGGGTCGCTTGGTCGGCGCTGGTACTCGTGCAGGTGATGCTGGTGCAGTACTTCCTGACCGCGCGGGTACCGCTGGGGGCCGATCTGTTCGCGTATTCATGGGATGACCTTCGCGCGACCATGCAGGTCGGGGCGTCGCTCAGCCCGCAGGCACTGGTCGGCCTGACACTGCCGCTGGCGTTGCTGTGGTTGTCGCTGGCGTTGCAAGCCAAGCGCTGGCGTTGGCAACCTCCGGCGGGCATCACCCTGGCCGTGTTCGCGATCACCATGACCGCCTTGCTGTTCGCACCGACGCAATCCGGATCCGCCAGCACCGGCGCGGCGGACGTCGACGACTTGGTGCTCAATAAGGCCGCGTTTTTCCTCGAGGCCAACGGCTACGACCTTTCGCGGTGGCGAGCGGACGCAGCTTCCGCTCCCGGCGACGGCGCCGACGGCACGCGGCGGGGCCCGGCGCTGTCTGGGTTCCATTATTTAGATCCACGCTATCCGTTCCTGCACGCCGAGCGGACCCCGGATGCTCTCGGGCCGCATTTCACGGTCCGCGCCGGGCCGCCGCCGAATCTGGTCCTCGTCATTGTTGAGGGGCTGGGCCGGTCGTTCTCCGGTCCTCGCGCAGCTCTGGGCAGTTTTACCCCGTTCCTCGACGATCTGGCCGGCCAGAGCCTCTACTGGGAGAACTTCCTCGCCAATCAGGGCCGCACCTTCGGCGCCCTGCCTTCGATCCTCGGGTCGCTGCCGTTCGGCGACCACAGCTTCAATGCGCTGGGCGCGGACATGCCGCCGCACGAGACCTTATTGAGCGTGCTGAAAGCACAGGGCTATCGCCTGAAGTTCTATGCCGGCTTCGACACGAGGTTCGATAACGAACGGCTATTCCTGCAGCGGCAGGGCGTCGACGCTCTGGTCGACATCCACGCCTTCGGAGCAGGGTACGCGCTTAGCCCCGGCGGCGACCAGAGCTGGGGCTTTGCCGACAACGAATTGATCTCGCTGGCGCTCGCGCACGAGGCCCGCGATTCTCGCCAGCCGTTCGTAACGGTAATCCAGACCTCCACCATGCACGTGCCCTACACCTTCCCGGGCCAGGCCGCTTACACCGCGCGCCTGGAGCAGCGCCTCGACGACCTCGGCGTGCCGGAGGACGATCGACAGGTGTATCGCGCGTATCGCAACATCTATACGTCGATTCTCTATACCGACGACGTGCTGCGGCGCTTCTTCGAAGAAATCAAGCGCAACCCAGCCTACCAGAACACCATCTTCGTCGTCACCGGCGATCATCGGCTGCCAGAGATCCCAATGACCAGCCGGATCGATCGCTACCATGTGCCGCTCATCGTCTTCTCGCCGCTGCTAAAGGCACCGGCGCGGATCAAGGCGGTGTCCTCGCATTTCGACCTCACGCCATCGCTGCTGGCGTTGCTGTCGCACCACTACGGCATCCGAACGCCGCGTTCGGTGACCTGGCTCGGGACGGGGTTGGACATGGCGCCGGACTTCCGCAACGGCCGCGACATTCCGATCAAGCAGACCAAGGGCAACCTGGACGACTTCGTCACCGGCCGCTGGTATCTGAGCCACGGCCAGCTCTACGCCTTGAGCGACGGCATGGCCATCGAGCCGGCTCGCGACGCCGCCGCGCTGGCCAGTGCGCGGGCCGGTTTCGCGCGCTTTCGCGCGGCCAACCGGCGGTTCATGCACGATCTGGCGTTGCGCCCGCCCGGCAGCGCGGCGCAGTTGATCGGCTACGACAAGGCGGAGCGCCTGGCGCCGGCCGTCGCAGCGAGCGCACAGGCCGCGCTCGCGGTGCGCGAGGTGCGCGTGCCGCTGCAGGCGCGCGCCGGGGAGTTGGCGATCGAGATCGACTTCGGCAATGCCGGAGCGCTGCCGAGCTCCGCCTTCGTGCCGCTGGTGGTGCTGCTATCGGAAGATGGCCGCGAACTCTCGGAAACCTACGGCGCAGCAATGGTCCTGGCGCCAGGGCAGGTTACCTCGCTGCGGTTGACGGTGAACTCGCGAGACGCGCCGCCCGGTCGCTACTTCATGGCCGTACTTCCGTCCGATCCGCAAACCGGGAAGCCTGTAGGGCCCGGGCGGTATCGGATTCCCGTTCGGCTACACGATTGATCCGCCGGCAGCCCGGACCGGACGTCCGCACAGGAACACAAAGAGAATCAATCCGATGAGCGCTCTGTTCTTCATGCGGTTCCTGCGGCGGCCGTTTCAGATCGCCTCCCTCGTGCCCAGCTCGAAGGCGCTGGTGGACCGCGTGGCCGGGAAGATCGATTTCGAGCGCGCGCGTGTGATCGTCGAGTACGGACCCGGCGATGGGGTTCACTCGCGCGAGATCGCGCGTCGGATGCGGCAGGACTGCCAATTGCTCCTGTTCGAGCTCGACGCCGCTCTGGCGTACGACCTGGAACGACAGTTCGCCGGCGATCCCCGTGTGCAGGTGATCGGTCAGGACGCGGCGCGGCTCGAGTCGGAGTTACGCCGGCGCGGTATCGGCGAATGCGATGTCATCCTATCCGGAATACCGTTCAGCATCATGAAGATCGAAAGCAAACGCGCGCTCGTGCAGATGACGTACGACGCGCTAGCGCAGGGCGGTCGGTTTATCGTCTATCAGCTGACCAATGAGCTGAGGCGGCACGCCACCAGCTTCGGGTGCGCAGAATCAGAGTACTTTCTGCGCAATATCCCGCCGATGTTTATCACCATTTTTGAAAAGACACAGACGCATACGGACGCTCCCGAATCAGGCCTGACAGAGGCCGCCGCGCGCATCGGCGCGCCTCCCTCTCGCCTCAGAAAAAGAACCTGAGGCCGGCTGTAACGCTTAGGCTATTCCGGATTCGTTCAGCATCGAGCTCCTCTCGATCCCGGCCTATGGCCCATGTCCCCAGCAGGCGCTCCGAGAGGCCGGCCGAGCCATGGATTCCGGCGGAAAAAGAGTTGGTGCGCTCAAGAGCATCCGGAGTGATCCGGTCGGAGGGACTGCTCCCATAGCTGACGGTCGCTCCAACATAACGATCCGCATCCTCGAAATAGCGGCGCGCCGTCAGGCCAAGCGAGGCGGACGTGCCGGTATCCTTGAAGTGGACGAAGGGGCGCGCGGAAATCCAGTAATTACCCACGTACCTGGCGATTGTCCCCGTGTACAGCGTCACCGGCGAGCCGCCAAAACGCAGTTGGCGGAATCCTATGGATGCCTCCCATGCCCTCGGCAGATTTGCATACAGCTCTGCACCCAGACGCCACTTCGGAAAGATAGACGCGTCGCTGTATCCCCCGTTGAGGTAGGCATACGTACGGCTGGTCAACCGCGGGTACGCGTCCATCTCGACTTGCGTTCCCGAAGTAGCGAACCTGTTGGCCCAGTTCACGCGTCCAATAAGAGAGCCGCGCTCGGTCCGCCGCGAGACCGAAAGCGACGCGAGTTGCCACGCGTCGATGTCTCCGCCGAAAGAGACGTACCCATAGTCGCCGGCAACCGAGGTCCTCCGCACTGTCTCCCTCGCCGCAGCCGCAGGCTCCTGCGCACGAAGCTCGGCTGAACCGAGCAGGCACGTTCCTGCGGCAAGGCAGCGGGAGATCCGCGCGGAAGCGCGATGACGGAGCCGAAGCATCAATAACTATAACTCGCGAATTGGTTTAGGCTGACCGCGATACGGGTCCTTCGAACCCTTCTCGTTCCATGCTCCCCCACCGCTTATCGCCGCGGAAATACTTGACGAACGCGACCAGCCGGAACCACACCGTCACCTGCCGGTACCCGAAGGGCTCGGCCAAGGCAAACCAGAGCAGTCGCAGGAAATCGCCGGCATGCGAGTACTTACGGAAGCTGGCCTCTTCCAGCACCACCGACCAGAGAGACAGGAGGAGGCCGTATCCCACGGCTACGAGAAGAAAGAGAATCGCGAACTCGACGTCGGCGATACCCAGGACAAGGCTGAGTGCAAACGCCAGGTATCCCAATACCTCGACCACTGGGGCGAGCATTTCGCCGAAAAAAAAGAACGGATACGCCATCAATCCTGCACGGCCGTAGCGAGGGTTGAACAACATGTCCTTGTGGGCAAACAGAGTCGAGATCAGCCCGCGATGCCACCGCTCCCGTTGGCGGAAGAGAATTTTCAGCGTGGTAGGAACCTCGGTCCATGCGACGGGGTCCGGAACGAAGCGAATCTTGTCCGGCGATTTAGTAATCCGCAGATGCTTGTGAAGACGGACAACGAGATCCATGTCCTCAGTGACGCTGGTGGTCCTGTATCCGCCTATGGCCTGCAGGTGGTCCTGGCGGAATAGCCCGAAAGCGCCCGAGATGATCAGACTGCCGCCCAGCCGGTTCCACCCCAGCCGTCCGAAGAGAAAGGCCCTCAGGTACTCGACCGTCTGGATGCCCGGCAGCCAGCGGGTATCCACGCGAGGCTCGGGTACTCTTCCCCGCTCGATGATAGACCCATTCGCCACGCGTACTGTTCCGCCCACCGCTGCGACGGCCTCCCCGAGGAGGAAGGGTCGCGCGAGACGCAGGAGCGCATCTGGCTCCACGAGGGTATCGGCATCGACGGCGAGCACGTACCGGAAACGCGCCGCGTTAAGTGCAGCGTTGAGCGCGTCTCCCTTGCCGCCATTGGCCTTGTCCAGGCAAGTGAGCTTCGAGTAAACCTTGGAGCGGTAGTAAGCGCGGACCTGCGCGGTCGGCACGACATCCGGATACGCCGCTGGGGCCTCGTACAGCTCGTAGGCCGCGATCAGCGCCTCCATGGTGCCATCCGGCGATCCGTCGTTGACGACTACTACTTCGTGGTTGGGATACTCGAGCGTAAGAAATGAAAGCACGCTGGCCACGATCGTGGACTCTTCGTTGAACGCAGGCACGAGCACCGATATCGGTGGAATTACATCGGTGCCCCGGAGCAACCGCAGATTCTCGTCGTCGGAAATCCGCCAATGCTCCAGGAGCTCCGGTATCGCGAAGAGGAGGAGAATCGCGTAGAACGAATTGAGCAGGAGGAAATAGACGATGATCCCATTGTCAATCCACAGTAGTACGGCGACGGCGGCCGCCCGCATCGGCTCCGCCTCCATCAGGCGGACGTCAGGTCGATCCGGCTTCCGTCCGACAGGCCTCTGATCAACGTCGCCATGTCCCTGGCAAACGGGTCGGGTGAAAGCTGCGCTGCCGCGAGGGCGGCCCGCCCTTCCTGCGACAGATCGGCGAGCGCCAGCCCCGCACGGAACCTGACCCACCACGACTCGTCGTGCATCGAATCGGTGAGCAGAGGTATTGCGTTCACCACATTCAGCGCCCCGACCGCGCGAGCGGCCGCCGCCCGCACGCGCCAGTCGCTGTCCCCCAACAAGCGGGTTACAGCTTCGACCGCGTCCGGAGAAAAGTAGGAGCGAAGTGCTCTTGCGGCGCTCGCGCGTACCTCGACGTCCGGATGCAATGCCAGCGGCACCACGGCCGCCAAGGCCTTTGGCTCGGCCAGCACTTCAACGAGTTGGATCCATGCACGCAGTTCCTGCGCGGACGCGGGAGCGGAGAGCAATTCCGTCACCGCGGCGGCCGCAAGACTAGCGTGGTTTCGCAGCGAGTTGCATTGCTGCAAGCGAACAGTCGGCGATCTAGCGGGGAGGCCGGCCACGACCGTGCGGATGAGGTCGACACTCGCGCACCCGCCGATGCCCTTGGTCGCGGCGCTGGCCACCGCTGGATGCGGGTCAGTGACCAGACGCGCGACCAACTCCCCGTCTCGCTGGTCGCACACCATCACCATGAGTCGTGCGGCCTCCATTCGCTTCCACCACTTCCGGGATGCAACCTGCGCCAATGATCGCTCGACCCATGGGGCTTCGCGGACGAGAGCTGCAAGTCCCCGGCGCTGCTCCGCGGAAAGTCTCGCGCCGGCAATCACTATCAACGCTCGCGTTGCGACGTCGGGCCTCAGGCGCGACAGGGCGGCAGCCAGCGCCTCCCCACGATCATCCCCGAGCATGATTTTTCTCAGGGGACCCGCGAGCGTCAGAACCGCGTTGTCCGCGTGTGTCCTGAAGCGGCTGCCGCGGAAACGCGTCGCGAACAGCAGTACCAGCGTGAGCACTATGAAGGCGAACTGCAGAGTCGCAACGATCAGGAGCGCCACGAAGCGGGTCACGACTCAGCCCCGGCTGAGCGAAAGCCACGCGTTGACCTTTTCGATCAGGACTTGGATACTGACCGGCTTCACCAGGTAGTCCACCGCCCCCGACCGCAGCGCCCTGATCTGGTCTGCTTCGCTCGAACGGGCGCTCATGAATGCGACCAGGAATGAGTTCGGCCTAAGCGTCTGGAGCCTTTCATGAAGTGTATGGCCGTCGATTCCAGGCAGATCGATCGATAGCAGAACGACACGGCGAAAGGGGCTGTCATGAAGGCGTACCAGCTCTCGTAGTGCCTCCCCGCCGTCGCAGTAGACCGTCACGATCCGTCCGGTGGATTCCAGCGCGTACGCGATCATGTCGGCGAGAGCCCTGTCGTCCTCGATGACGATGATCTCGTCTCGAAACCACGGCTCCTTCGAAAAATTCGATGTCGGCGACGCGCGCCTTTCTACGGCCGTGGTGGCGCGGCGCTCTTTCGGCCCCTTCTTCACTGACGCCGGGTCGCGGCTGCGGGCCGGGCACCTATCAGGACCGGGGGAGCAATAACGTCGGGAGGCGCGTCACTCCACGAACGTGCGCGGTTCTTGTACGCCGTGTAGGCTCCTGACATTGGGCGAGCGAAGTGGTTGGTTGAAACCCTGCAGACGCACACGCTTCGCACTGAAAACAGAAGAATACACGCGACCGCCCGAGAGGGCAATCGTGCGCTCTTTCCTCTCAGGCCGCGCCGACGGGGCGCGGCATGTCAGGGTCAGTTCAACCGCACTCGCTGAAGCCGCACACGTGACACTTGGCGCATCCTTCCGCGTACTCGAGCGACGAGCCGCAATCGGGACAGGTCCCGAAGGATGCCCGGTCGTGTGCAAGAGCGTCGAACGCGTACTCGGGCTGCTCTCCCTGAGATGACGCCACCTGCGCCGAGAGGGCGACCGACGTGCCGAGCGGAGGCGTCATTCCCGACGCCAGCAGATCCTGCTGCACTCCCTGCTTCTCCCGCAGCCACTCCTCGAGAGCAATACCGATAGCGTCGGGCACGGACAGCACCTTGTTCGCGCCGATGCCGACGGCGCGATCCGAGCTGATGCCACGCAGCTGCCGGTGGACCTCGCGCAGCGGAATGCCCGACCTGAGCGCGAGCGAAATAAGTCTCCCCATGGCTTCGACATCCGCCATCGCCGCGCCGCCCGCTTTTCCGAGATTGATAAAAACCTCGAACGGCTGGCCGCGATCGTCCTCGGTGATGTGGACGAACATCGTGCCGAGCGGCGTCTCTTTTCTGATCGACGTGCCGCGGAGCTTGTCGGGACGCGACCGCT
>JBPCLX010000188.1:0-3209 GCA_051002815.1 Gemmatimonadaceae bacterium | reverse complement strand
CGTCAGGCACCAGTGGCATGAAGGCAGCGCTCAACGGTGTTCCGTCTTTGTCGGTGCTCGATGGGTGGTGGGTCGAAGGGCACATCGAGGGAGTCACCGGCTGGGCGATCGACGGCGATCCGGCGCTGCCGGCCGATCCGGCTACCGACATCAATGCACTTTACCTGACGCTGGAGCGCACGATCCTGCCGCTGTACTACGGGCTGCCGTACGCCTACGCCGAAGTGATGCGGAACGCCATCGCATTGAACGGATCGTTCTTCAACACCCAGCGCATGGTCATGCAGTACGTACGAAATGCCTATCAGCCGTCAATCGCAGTGGTGGAGGAAGGGCAGACTGTGGTGGGGTGAACGTGCGGCGCCGCTACTCGATCCTGCTCGATTCCGGCGTCGCACTTCCGAGTCTGGCGGCATGGGTGCATTTCGCCGATTTTTGCGGGGGTTCAAGACGCCGCATGGGAGTCGGGTCCATAAATCCCTTCTGCGTAACGGGCGTAAGCTGCGTTCGCTGTCCCGTTTTCGGGGGAATGACGGCGGCCTTCGATGTTCCGCATCCGTCATTCCCGCGAAAGCGGGAATCCGGGCTCTCGCTTTCCGACCAACGAGAGCCACAGGTTCCTCCTCGCTGGTAAGCTGGACTTTCGTCCGCTACCTCCTGAAACGGCGAGGAGCCCTTCCTTCAAGTCGCCTCGATCCGTCTCACCCCACGATGAACGGATCGACGATTGCGAGAACACGCTCCTTGCTGAGTGGCTCGTCGAATGCCTCAGTTACTGCATCGACGGTGGAGGTTGCGCCCCCGTTCTTTCCAACGCGGGTGACGGACGTGACCCGGATCCCGTTCTGCACCACGTTTGCTTCGCCAGCGTAGACAGCTCGAGTGCCCGGGATGTCCGTGATCGCGCGCGTGATCCAGGCCTTGTTGCCGCGGCAGCGACGCACCATGGCCGCGTGGCGTGCCTCGACCGAGTGGATCTGAAGCGCGGCGGTCAGGATGGCGTCGTTCGACATCAGGTTGCCCGCCTGGCCCTTGTATGCGCGCACGCCGGTATCCTCAAACGCCTGCGCCACGGCCGCGAAGATGTTGAAGTCGGAGAAAACGCCGACGAACGGTCCGTTGCCCGATCCGTTGCCAGCTGTATAATCGAACTGAGGCTTCGAAACCGCGGCCGCGCCGAGCACGCTCTGCAGAAAGGCGACGTGCGCCACCTCATGCTTCCGGATCTGGTCGAACACATCGGTCTTGTCGGCCGGAATGAGCCCGCTGGCGTTCAGGCCGGTAACGTAAAACTCGGCTTCAAGGTATTCGAGCGTCAGTGCGAGGTTGAGCACATCGGTGATCTGCTGCGGAATGCCTTGCGCGAAAGCCGATCGGGCCATAGCGGCGAGCGCGAGCGGAGCCGACAACATCATCGCCCCCATCGCGAACTTCGAACCGCCCTCGGACAGAGCTCGGCGGCGCGAGACGGTGCGCGCGAGATCTTCGTCGATCGTATCGAAAATCGTCAGGTTTTCCATGGGTGCTAGCCTCCGACGACGGTGATGGGATTCACGATGAACGGAGCCGCCGCGGCGAGTACCGTCGCCGGATCGAACGCGCGGTCGAGTCCATTGGCGTCCACGACGTCGTCACCCGCGAAGAACCGGCTGTTGGGTTGCAGCAGATCCCGGATGGCGGCGGCGTGCCTTGCTTCCACCGACACGATCTTGCCGGCGAGGAGGAGAAACTCCGGGCTTTCGAGCAGTTGACCAGCCCCGTTATACGCCGCGACGCCGAGGTCTTCGAACACCTGCGCGGTGCCGAGCACGCTCGCCCGGCTGGAGAAAACGACGGTGCTGAAATCCGTCTTGATCATTGGAATGGCGGCGGATCCGAGCAGAGCCCTGAGGAAGTCACTGTGTATCTGCTCGTGCAGACGGATGTCGCGAATCACTCGCATCTCTTCGGCGGACAGCGCGCCCCTGGCGAACTCATCAGCGAAAAAGTAGAACTGCGCTTCCAACTGCTCCAGCGCGTACGCGTAGTTCGCTATCCCGATGTCGGTGCTCAGGTCGATCGTAACCGGGGTGGCTGGAATGTTGGAGTAAAGGTGGAACAGTACCTCCGAGTCGTCGCTCAGGCCAACGGGCGGCGCGGTAGTGTCGCTGCACCCTTGGAGCAGACTGGGAAGCGCGAGCGCGAGTCCGCCAATGCCGGCGGCGCGCAGAAAATCGCGACGACCCGCGGGACCGAACGGACCTGCGCGAACACCGTGTTCGTCGTGCGTGGTACGCATCTGTCCTATCCTCGTCGAGCCAGCAAGACTCTCGCCGGAACGCCGGCTGGCCCAACGGCGCGTTCCGTCCGGTCGCCGTGGCCGGCGACCCGCTCATCTGTCGGTGTTCAAGCCATCTCGCTGCTGCGTACTGCAGCAGCAGTCCCTATTGCAGAGACTGTGCCCCGGGACGTCAGGCGCGAGTCGAGCGTTCACCGGCGCGGGCAGAGCCTGAAGTAATCCGCCCTGGCTGAGGAAAGCGCGAGTTAGGCACCCGAGAGAGTGTCGAGGCGCGAGCATTCGACTGCGGCCGGCCTTTCTGGCTCACATTCTGAACGCTGGGTTCCAGTCCAGACAGATGGCCGGCAGCCACAGGCGAATTACAGGAGATGATACAGGCAGACTTCAACAGGATACGATCGCATGTTTCGCGATTCGTTACAGGATCGTTCGCACTGTTCGTGGGCGCGGGGTGCGCACAAGGCACGACGTAGCGCGGAGCGCGGTTCCCTCCACGAACGACCTTTCTCACGACAATGGAGTACGCGATGCCCAGACACAGCAGTCATTTCAAATCGGCGGCGGTCGCCGCCTGCACCCTCGCCCTGCTCGGTTCGGCGGCCTGTACCTCGAGGCCGGTCCAGACGACGTCGGGGGGAGCGGTGGATGAACGGATGAGCCAGCCGATGACGACGCCGGCGGAGATGTCCGTCGACCAGATCGTCAGCGGATGGTCGGAGAAGCAGCGCGCGGCAGCGACGATGATGATGACGAAGTACGGCCAGCCCGACGTGAAGAGCGACCGCTTGCTCGTCTGGTACGACAAGGGTTCGTATGCGAAGATTGCGCTCTCCCGCGATGTGACGCAGCACAACTTCCCGATGCCGCACCCCGACTTCCTCACGCACACGGTGAAGCACACGGTGCCGCTGGACAAGCTCGACGAGCTCGC
>JBPCLX010000187.1:0-4224 GCA_051002815.1 Gemmatimonadaceae bacterium | reverse complement strand
TCGCGATCGAGATCGAGAAGCGCATTCCGGTGGGCGCGGGGCTGGGCGGCGGGAGCGCCGACGCGGCGGCGGTGCTGCGGGCGCTCAACGCGCTCTCGGATCGTCCGCTGCCTGACGATCGACTGTTCGTTCTCGCAGCGACCCTCGGTGCCGACGTGCCATTCCTCACGTCAGGCGCCGTCATGGCAATGGCCTGGGGAAGAGGAGAACGGATGCTGGCGCTCGCGGCGCCACCACCGCGGCCGGTGGTGCTGCTAGTACCCCCGTTCTCGATATCTACGGCAGAGGCCTATCGCTGGCTCGACGCCCACACCGACGCACCGGCTTCGGTATCACGGATTTGGCATGCGGATCAATTCGCTGGCTGGCCGGCGCTGGCCGCGCTGGCCCATAACGACTTCGAGGACATCGTCGTGGACCGGCATCCGGAAGTCGGCGAGCTGCTCGGCGAACTCCGCGCAATGGGCGCCTCGCCCGCAATGATGAGCGGTTCGGGATCCACCGTATTCGGCATGTTCGATGAGGCAACACCAGCTCTGGAATCCATCCGGGGTGATGCGCGGGTAATCACGACGCGAACCCTTTCGCAGGGGATATGATGTCGCCGGCTGCGCCTCCTCTGCTGACGCGCGTTTCATCCGATCATTGAGGAAGCGTTCCTGTGGGCGTAGCTTTCAATGCTTGCCAGTGCCCCCTCGTCCAATGGCAGGACATCGGTCTTTGGATCCGAGAATGGTGGTTCGAATCCACCGGGGGCAATGATGCGCGGGATGCGCGACGAGCGACGGGCGACTGGCGACGCGGGAGTGATTCTAAGCGGGCAGTTCCCGCTGTCCCGCGTCGCGCGTCGCTCACCCCGCGCAGCTTGCTCTTTCCCCACCTCTTGCCTACGTTACAAGGCTAAGTAATGGATGAGTTGGTCGTCCCGCGACGCGGGCTAAAGCTGCTCTCCGGAACGGCAAATCGGGGCCTGGCCGAGGAAGTTGCGCGCTGTCTGGGGATCGATCTCGGACGGTGTACGGTGTCCCGGTTCGCCGATGGCGAGATTTTCGTCCGCATCGACGAGAACGTGCGCGGGCAGGATGTGTTCATCGTGCAGCCCACGAATCCACCGGCCGAGAACATCATGGAGCTGCTGCTCCTGATCGATGCGGCCAGGCGGGCGTCGGCGGCGCGTGTGACATGCGTTATGCCGTACTACGGCTACTCGCGACAGGATCGAAAGGACCAGCCGCGGGTGGCGATCGGAGCAAAGCTGCTGGCAAACATGATCGTGAAGGCGGGTGCCGACCGGGTGCTGGGAATCGATTTTCACCAGCATCAGCTGCAGGGGTTCTTCGATGTACCCGTCGATCACCTCTACGCGGCGCCGGTTTTCACGTCGCATTACAGAAAGAAGCAGTTGAAGGACCTGGTGGTCGTAGCCCCTGATGTGGGCTCGGCGAAGATGGCCAGAGGCTTCGCGAAACGGTTGAACGCGAGCTTCGCCATCATCGACAAGCGACGCCCAGCGCAGAATGTGTCCGAAGTGCTGAACGTGGTCGGTGAAGTAGAGGGGAAAGATTGCCTGATCCCCGACGACATGATCGACACGGCGGGCACGGTTACTGCCGCCGCACGCGTACTCAAGGACATGGGTGGGCAGGACATTTACGTTTGTGCCACGCATGCCCTGTTGTCGGGGCCGGCCGCCGGCCGGTTGGCCGCGGCACCTATCGCCGAGGTGACGGTGACCGATACGGTCGCCATCCCCCAGGCGCACCGGTTCCCGCAGTTGCGCGTGCTGTCAGTGGGGGAGTTGCTGGCGAAAGCCGTCAAGTACACGCACGACGATCAGTCAATCAGCTCGCTGTTCGAACAGACTTCGACCTAACGTAATTCTCATGGCCACCGCGACCATCTCCGCCACTCCTCGCTCCGAAACAGGCAAGGGTGTGGCGCGCAAGCTCCGCGCTCAGCACAATTTGCCCGGCGTTCTCTATGGCCATCACCGCGAGCCGCAGCCGCTCGTGCTCGATGGCCGCGACTTCGATCGCCTCATCGAGCACTACGCCGCGGAGACCACGGTGGTCGAGCTCACGCTCGATGGTCAAAGCGTCCGAACGCTCATCCGCGAGATCCAGCGGCACCCGTTCAAGCGTCAGGTGCTGCACGTCGACTTCCAGGCACTCGTCGCCGGTGAGAAGGTGACCGTCGATGTTCCGATCGTGCTGCTGGGAATCCCGGAGGGCGTCCGCCTGAACGGCGGCACGCTCGACCAGGTGATGCGCGAGCTCACCGTCGAAGTCGACCCGTCGAACATTCCGAATCACGTCGACGTCGACGTCTCCGCCCTCAATGTCGGCGATTCGCTCCACGTGTCCGACATCCCTCTCCCCGAGGGAGTTGAAGTCCAGGATGATCCTGAGACGACGATCTGCGTGGTCGTGCCGCCTCGCGTAGCCGAGGAAGTGGCAGCCCCGGCGGAGGAGGAAGAGGCCACGGGCGCCGAGCCGGAATTGATCCGCAAGAAGGACGAGGATAGCGAGGAAGGCGAGTAGGCACGGCCGGCGACCGGGCTTGAAGGTCATTGTCGGCCTCGGGAATCCCGGCCGTGAGTACGAGCGGACTCGCCATAACGTCGGTTGGTGCCTGGTCGACCGCCTGCTCGAGGAATGGCGCTTCGATGGGTGGCGCATGGACGGCCGGAGTCTGGTTGCCCGGGGCCGCCTGGGATCCATTCCGGTGCGGCTCGTGAAGCCGCAGACCTACATGAATCTCAGCGGTGCCGCTCTCACTCCCTACCTGCGCCGCCCCACTTTCTCCGCGCCCACCGACCTTCTGGTGATAGTGGACGACGTCGCCATTCCGGTGGGACGTCTGCGGTTGCGCGCGCGCGGCAGCCACGGCGGACACAATGGACTGCGCAACATCGAGCAGGTGCTCGGCTCGCGCGAGTACGCGCGATTGCGCATCGGCGTCGCGCCTGACGATCCGCGGCAAAGCGGCGGCGGTCTTTCGGACTTCGTTCTTTCCCAGTTCCTGCCGCATGAGCGTGAAGCAGTGCTCGCGCTCATGCCTACTCTCGTCGCCGCCACCGAAACGTGGCTGCGCGATGGAATCGAGCGCGCGATGAACGCGCACAATCGCCAACCCCAACAGCACTAGGCCCCCACTTCATGTCCACGCTCTCATCGTACGCACTCTGGGTCGGGCTGGCCGGACTGGTCGTGGCGTTCCTCACCTATCGAGGAGTCGTCAGGCAGTCCCCCGGCTCGCAGGTGATGCAGGATCTGGCGGAACAGATCCACATCGGCGCGATGGCGTTCCTGCGGCGCGAGTACCTCGTGCTCGTGCCGTTCCTGTTCGTCGTCGCCATCTTCCTGGCACTGGCGCCCGGACTTGGCTGGCAGACCTCGGTCGCCTACCTGGCCGGCGGGTTCTGCTCCATTCTCTCGGGATTCGCGGGAATGCAGGCGGCGACCAGGGCCAACGTGCGCACCAGCGAGGCGGCGAGAGCGCACGGGCAGACCGCCGCGCTTCGCGTAGCGTTCGGAGGCGGCTCGGTGATGGGGCTGAGCGTCGCGAGTCTCGGACTCGTTGGCCTGGGCGGAATCTTCCTCTGGTTCGTCGGCGGCATGACCGACACCCCCGGCATCGTTACGTTCGCGCGCGTGATCGCGGGATTCGCGATGGGCGCCAGCTCGATCGCGCTCTTTGCGCGTGTGTGCGGCGGCATTTACACCAAGGCCGCCGACGTCGGCGCCGACCTGGTCGGCAAGGTCGAAGCGGGAATCCCGGAGGATGACCCGCGCAACCCGGCGACGATCGCCGACAACGTTGGCGACAACGTTGGCGATGTGGCCGGACTCGGCGCGGACATCTTCGAGAGCTACGTAGGAGCGGTGATCGCGACCGTCGCCCTGGCCTCGACTTCAACGGTCATCCCCGATTCCACACGGTTCGCCGCCGTGTCGCTGCCTATCGCCTACACAATGGCCGGCCTGGTTGCGTCGATCATTGGAATCTTGATGATGCGCATACTGGCCAAGGGTAGCCCGGCAAATGCGTTGCGAATGACGACGTTCATCGCCGCGGGGCTGTTCCTCGTTTTCGCGTGGTTCATAACGGGAGCGATGCCGCTGAACATGACCGATCCGGAGACCGGAACGGCAATGTCGGCGTACGGTCCGTTCTGGGCGGTGCTTTCGGGAACGATCGCCGGAATCCTGATCGGTCTGGCAA
>JBPCLX010000186.1:0-7892 GCA_051002815.1 Gemmatimonadaceae bacterium | reverse complement strand
GCTGCTCAGTACAAGGTGCCAAAGCGAATCGCCCGCGTTTCAAAGCCTGACTACTACGACCACACCGGGATCCTTCCGCCCGAACGCCTCGGCGTAGATCTGATGATCAATCCCGAGCGCGAATGCGCGCTGGAGACATACCAGCTGTTGCAGAGCGCTGCGGCAACCGAGTTTGCCCAGTTCGAAGGCGGGCTGGTGCAGCTCATCGGAGTGCGGGTGAAGGAGGGCGCACCTGTGGCCGGCAAGCGGCTGCTCGAGATCGGCAAGATGACGTCGGATGTACGCGCGCTCATCGTCGCCATTGCCCGCGGCAGCCAGACGATCATCCCGAGCGGCGGCACACGCATCGAGGCGGGCGATCAGGCATTCATCATGGGCGAGGCGTCACACATGACCGACGTGCTGACGCTCGCCGGTTATGAGCGTTTCAACCTTCGACGGGTGGTGATTGCCGGTGGCAGTCGCGAAGCCTGGTTCCTGGCGCGGTTGCTCGAGGAGCATCGCATCGAGTGCACCATCCTGGAATCCGATCGCGCTCGCGCGGTAGACCTTTCGGAGCGGTTGACACGCAGCCTGATCCTGCACGGCGACGCAACGGATCTCGAGCTGCTGGAGATGGAGGGAATTGGTGATGCCGATGGCTTCGTAGCCTACACAGGCAGCGATGAGACCAACCTGCTTTCCTGCCTTCTCGCAAAGAGTCTTGGCACCCGCAAGGTCATCTCGCTGATCGACCGATTCGACTATGTCCCATTGGTCGCCCGCGTAGGGGTGGACGCGGCTGTCTCTCCGCGAGTGGCAGCGGTGAACGCCATCATGAGCTACGTGCGCCGAGGCTCAGTGCTCGCAGTCGCTACGCTGAAGGGCACTCGTGCCGAAGGCATTGAATTCGATGTCTCGGCTCGTTTCCCGTTTGTCGGGCAGCCGCTCTCCCATGTGCGCTTTCCCTCTGGCAGCCTCGTCGGCGCCATTGTACGCGGCGACCAGGTGATAATCCCCCGCGGCGCCGATGCGATCCGTACAGGCGACCGGGTGATCATGTTCGTGTTGGCGGAGATGGCACGCGAGGTCGAAAAGCTCTTTGCCTGAGGCGAAACGTGGCTGAAACGCGCGGAGGCATGAGCTTGGGCGACGTGACCTATCTCGTCGCAACAGTCCTGCTAGGCGTAGGGGCCGCGCTCGCGGCGTGCAGCGCGGCCGCTGTTGCAATGGATGACGGTTCTGCGCTTCCACTGGCCCTCGCGATGGTCGTGGCCCTCATCGCCGGAGGTATCGGCCGGTTCGCCACCCATGTCCCAAAGGACATCAGCTTTCGCGATGCGTTTGCCATGGTGTCGCTGTCATGGACGGCTGTGGCGGTGGTCGGTGCGCTTCCGTACCTGTTCTCGGGTGTGCTGACCAGCCCCGCGGAGGCGCTGTTCGAATCGATGTCCGGGTTCACCACCACGGGATCGACGGTGCTGGTCGACATCGAGGCCACGCCGCCGGGGATCCTGCTCTGGCGAAGCATAACGCAGTGGCTCGGCGGGATGGGTTTCGTGGTGCTTGGCGTAGCAATATTGCCGTATCTCGGTGTGGGTGGCATGCAACTCTTTCGCCTCGAGGCACCCGGCCCCACCACCGACCGGTTGCGGCCGAGGATTCGTGAGACGGCGAAGTTGCTATGGACCGTCTAACGCAGCACTCTCGGTGCTGCTGTGCGTGCTCTTCTTGCTAGGCGGCATGACGCTTTTCGACGCGGTCAATCATGCCCTCACCACAATGCCGACGGGGGGCTTCTCGACACGGAATGCCTCGATGGCGGC
This sequence comes from Gemmatimonadaceae bacterium, assembly GCA_051002815.1. GTDB lineage: Bacteria > Gemmatimonadota > Gemmatimonadetes > Gemmatimonadales > Gemmatimonadaceae > JALZIF01. The sequence continues at coordinate 6,087 of JBPCLX010000186.1, read as the reverse complement.
GTTCGGCCCGTACGTGCAGTGGGTCACGATCCTGTTCATGTATCTCGCTGGCTCGAGCTTCACACTGCACTACCGCATGCTGCATCGTGGGCCGCGCGCCTATTGGGGGAGCGCCGAGTGGCGGCTCTACTCGGGGATCATCGTGGTCGGCACCCTGATTGTAGCGCTGTTCCTGTACGACCAGGGGCTTGCAGCCGAACAGCGCATCCGGGATGCCGCATTCCAGGTAGTGTCGATGGTGACCACGACGGGCTTCGCCACGGCCGATTACGTCGTCTGGCTTCCGGGGGCGCAAGTCGCGCTGTTTCTTCTCTTCTTTCTCGGCGGCATGGCCGGCTCTACCGCCGGCGGCATGAAGATGATTCGCGTGCTGCTGGTGCTGAAACACGCGTGGATCGAGGTGCGAAGGCAGCTACACCCACGAGCCGTGCTACTGCCAAAGGTTGGGGGCAGAATGGTGCCTGAACATGTAATGCTCAACGTCCTCGGCTTTACCCTGCTGTACGTGCTACTCTTCGGCCTCGGAACGCTTGCCATGGCCGGCTTCGGACTCTCGCTGCCGGCCGCCGCTGGCGCGGCCGCGACAAGCGTGAGCAACGTTGGTCCGGGTCTGGCCGAGCTAGGCCCAACCGCCAACTTCGGCGGCATTCCGTGGCAAGCTCAACTCGTTCTCTGCTTTCTCATGCTCGTCGGCCGTCTCGAAATCTACACGGTACTTCTTCTCTTCCACCCCGGGCTTTGGCGGCGGTGAGGTACTTCGGGAGTTGCGCTCCATCGCGCGTGAAAGGCGTACAGCTCGCCTTACGGTGGGGCCGCTCAGTCGCATGTTCCGGTCAACCGCGTCTGATCGCGAGCGGGGCTCCGCCATTGCGTGCTGTCAGGGCAGGGTAGACTGATGAAATTTCTGCCCGCCCAACTCGCGTTCTTCCTTGATAACCGGAGCGCCCGGAAGAACGTACGGGTGCTGCTCAAGCTGGTGCTGCTGTTCGTTGCGCTGGTACTCGCCTTCAGCGTCGTCTTCCACGTTCTCATGCAGGCCGAAGGCCAGGAGCACTCATGGCTGACCGGAGTGTACTGGACGCTTACCGTGATGTCGACGCTCGGGTTCGGCGACATCACGTTTCACAGCGATGCCGGGCGCCTGTTCTCCATGCTGGTGCTCCTGTCGGGTGTCGTGTTTCTGCTCGTTCTTCTGCCTTTCACCTTCATCCAGTTTTTTTACGCGCCGTGGATGGAAGCCCAACGCCAGCTGCGGGCGCCCCGCGCTCTCCCGCTCGAGACACAGGGACACGTCATCCTTACTCGTTATGATCCGGTTGCCGTCTCGCTGATCGAGCGACTGGACCTCTACAAGCGGCAGTACGTGGTCGTGGAGTCGGAGCTCAAGCGCGCGCTGGAGCTGCACGATCTCGGCGTGCCGGTCGTCCTCGGAGACCTGGACGACAGGGAGACGTATCGCCTGCTTCGAGCCGAGCGTGCCGCACTGGTCGTGGCGGGGGGAGACGACTTCCTCAATACCAACATTGCCTTCACCGTGCGTGGACTCACCGAAAAGACTCCGATCGTGGCAATCGCGCGGGATCCGGATTCGGTGGATGTCATGCAGCTCGCCGGTGCCACGCATGTGGTGGAGCTCGCCACCATGCTCGGCCGCTCACTGGCCCGGCGGACGCTCGGCGGTGAAACGCGCGCCAACGTCATCGCCCGCTTCGACGACCTCGTCATAGCAGAGGCGCCGGTGCTCGGGACACCGCTGGTAGGCAAGAAACTGGCGGACAGCGGACTGCGTCAGGCGACCGGGCTCTCGGTCGTCGGACTATGGCAGCGAGGCCGGTTTACGCCGGCGGCGCCTGACTCGGTAATCGAGCCGTCGAGCGTAATGGTGCTCGCTGGCACCGAGGCGCAGCTCGCGACGTTCGATGAGTTGTGTGTGATTTACAACGCGCCTGACGATCCGGTGCTGATTCTTGGTGGCGGAAGGGTCGGCCGCGCGGCCGCTTCGTGCCTCAACGAACGTGGAGTGCCGTATCGAATCGTCGAGAAGAATCCGTCGATGATACGGGATACCGATCATTACGTACTCGGGTCAGCTGCGGACCGGTCGGTGCTGGAAACCGCCGGCATCACGACGTCACCGACGGTGATCATCACGACCAACGACGATGCCGCCAACATCTATCTGACGATCTACTGCCGCCGGCTCCGCCCGAACATGCAGATAATCAGCCGGGCGAATCTCGAACGGAACATCCCCAGCTTGCACCGCGCCGGTGCCGATCTCGTAATGTCCTACGCGTCGATGGGCGCTGACGCAATCTTCAACGTGCTCGAACGGAACGAGATCTTCATGGTCGCCGAAGGTCTCGACGTTTTTCGCGCCGAGGCACCGAACACGATCGTCGGCCGCACGCTCGCCGAGAGCGGAATTCGCGAAGAGACCGGCTGCCTGGTGCTGGCCATCGAGACCGGCGGCAAGATGGAAGTGAGCCCGTCGCCGACGACGGTCATTACAAATGGCGCTGAGCTAATTCTGATCGGTACGACCGACGCCGAGGAGAAGTTCATGGAGGAGTTCGTTCGGCGAAAGCGTTGAGTGTGCAGTGCACGTCTCGATGGGTTGATCCGGCGTCAGGCGACTCTGCGTATGGCACGCGTCAGCGCGTCGAAAAGGCGGTCGACCTGTTCACGATCAATGATCAACGGTGGAGACAGCGCAACTGTATCGGCGGCCACCCGGGTCAGTACGCCCTGCTCGAAGCAGTCGAGAAAGACGTCGAAACCGCGGGCGCCGATCACGTCCCGCCCTTCCAGCTCGATGCCGGCCACCAGGCCGATCGCGCGGAGGTCAATGATGTGCGGCAGGCCGCGAAGCGAGTGTACCGCATCCTCCCAGTACGGAGCCAGCTCGGCGGCACGGTCGAACAGCGCTTCGTCACGGTACAGGTCAAGCGTCGCCAGTGCGGCGGCGCAGGCGAGTGGGTGACCCGAGTAGGTATAACCGTGGAAGAATTCGATTCCGCGTTCGGTGGCGCCTAACACAACGTCATAGATGCCGCGGCGGGCGAACACCGCTCCCATGGGGACGGCACCATTGGTCAGTCCCTTGGCGACCGTCATCACGTCGGGAGTGACGCCGAAGCGGTCGGCGGCGAACGGCGCTCCCAGACGGCCGAATCCGGTTATGACTTCGTCGAAGATGAGCAAAATTCCGTGCTCATCGCAGATCGCGCGCAGCCGTTCCAGGTATCCTGCCGGTGGGATGAGTACTCCTGTGGATCCTGCTACCGGTTCGATGATCACCGCCGCGATGGTATCGGCGCCGTTCTCGGCAACCATGCGCTGGAGCCCATCGGCAAGGTGCGCGCCCCAGGTCGGCTGTCCGTGCGTATAGGCGTTATGCTCCAGGTCGTGTGTGTGCGGCAGGTGGCCAATGTGGGGCAGCAGCTGCGCGGCAAAGGCTTGCCTGTTGTTCTGGATCCCGCCGACGGAGATGCCGCCGAATCCCACGCCATGGTAGCCGCGCTCACGGCCGATGAACCTTACCCGGGACGGTTCTCCACCCGCGCGATGATAGGCCAGCGCCATCTTCAGTGCAGTGTCGACCGCTTCTGAGCCGGAGTTGACGAAAAAAATCCGGTCCAGGCCGTCCGGAAGCATGTCGGCCAGCCGCTCGGCCAGGGCGAAGCTCAGCGGATGGCCCATCTGAAATCCCGGCGCGTAGTCGAGTACGGCCGCCTGTTCGGCGATTGCTTCGGTGATCGGCTTGCGGCAGTGCCCGGCGTTGACGCACCAGAGTCCGGCGGTTCCGTCGAGCACTTGCCGGCCATCCGCGTCCGTATAGTGCATGTCCTTGGCGGCAACGAGCATACGCGGCGCCAGCTTGAACGCCCTGTTCGCCGTAAAAGGCATCCACTGCGCGTCCAGTGTTCCGGCGCGGGGCACGCCGACGCTCGTGTGGTCAGGGACAGCCTGGAGTGAGTCAGTCATGGATGAATTGGCGTGAAGAGGCAGAATACTGTGCGAAGCTCACGATGTTCGCAACGCCATCGGGGGTGATCAGTTGGTTTCGCGTCCGGGGTCGCAGCCATCCGGCTCACCGGCTCAGTTCACCTAACGTGTGTTGCAGGGTTCGGCGCAGGCCGCCGGAGTTCCCGCGGCCTGCGTGCCTTACCGACCCGACGGCGCGATGGACGCGCGCGTGGCGCACCGGCGGTCACAGCGAGCGGCGTACCTCGTGCAGACCCGTCGCGCCATCTGGCCGGATCGGCGACTGCTCGGCAATCTGTGCCGTGCCGTCGCTCTCGAAGCAGCGCACCGTGAACGCGTGCGAGCCCTCCTCGAACGGCCAGTCGTAGCGCCAGAGCACCCACGTGAGGTCGGACAGCGGCCGGCGCAGTTCAGCGGGTCGCCACTCCCCTTTGTCCACGCGGATCTCCACCCGAGAGATGCCCCGGGCGCCGGCATGGGCCATGCCGCCGATCGGTACGAGCGGCGGTCCGCCGTCCTGCCTGACGAGTGCGTAGTCGGCGACCGTGTCGATCACGCTGGTCGTGCGTATCCGCGCCTCTCGGCTCCATCCGCGCTGCACCCAGTAGCCGGGCTCCCACTCCGCGGTCGCCTCGAGGCGCTCGATCCACTTCGGCTGTTTCATGCCGTAGCGGTCCGGGATGTAGAGGCGCAGCGGGAATCCGTGTTCGGGGGTCAGCGGCACGCCGTCCCAGGCGTAGGCGAGCATCACGCGAGGATCGGCGCGCGCTACATCCAGTGACAGGGTCTCGAAGAAGCCGTCGGCCGAGGAGATGCGCAGATGGCTCGCTCCGGGCTCGAGCGCCAGATCCGGCAGCATCCGCTGGAGGCTCACGCCGCTCCAGCGCGTGGTGCCGATCAAATCTCCGGCGATCGGGTTCGATATGCACGCAAGCGTAATGAACTGATGCATGGGCGCGAATGCGCGCAGATCGTCGAGCGACAGCTGCAGCGGCTGCTGGACCATGCCGCCGACCTGCAGCCGCCAGGCATCCGCATCGACGCGGGGCGACGACGTGTTGATGTCGATGCGGTAGTGTTCCGAGAGCGGGGTGAACTCCGGCCGCGTGCCGGGCGCCGGCTCCAGCTCGGCGCCGGGCAGAGCGTTGTTCGCCGACCACAGCGTGCCGGGGTCGTAGGACGTCTCCCGGCCCATCAGCCGCGTGCCGACCGCCGCGCCGGCGACGGTGATCACCGCGCTGGCTCCGGCGAGCCTGACGACGAACGAGCGGCGGTCGATCGGCTCGGCATGCAGCGGGCGGGGGCGGTCGACCCCCGTCGCAGCCTCCCGCTCCGGTTGCGCATGCCGTGTACCCACCGGCGCCTGCAGGCGGTGGCGTGCCCAGCCGAGAACGAGCCCCCACGCCACGAATGCGAGGACGTTCAGCGCAAGGCCGGAAACCGGTGCGCCAAGCGACAGTCCCGCGGCGGCGACCGTTAGCCCGAGCAGTGTACCTGCCGCGACCGCCAGGAGCATCGCGGCGCGGCGACCCGTGTGTGTCGCCGCGAACACAACGGCACCAGCAATCGTCCCTGCCGTTACCACCAGCGCCACCGAGAGCAGTCGCTCGGCCGTCTTTGCCACATCGGACAGATTACCGATGTCGAGCGTCCGGATCGCCGAGACCATGGTGTCGATGCCGAGCGTGACCATCGCGCCGGGAAGCGCGCGCGCCAGCCAGTCGAACAGCACGAAGGGCGCAAATGGCAGCCCGGCCGCGCGATGGAGCATGAACAGCACCCCAAGCAGCGCCGCCGTCAGGCTGAGGCCGGTCAGCGCCCCGAAGGCCATCGCACGTGCGCGGGAATCTCCGTGCTGTGGGGTGTGCTCGCCCGACGGTCGTTCCAGTTCGCTCATCCGGCGCGCGCCTCCAGTCCATGCTGTTCGTCGACGACGAGCCGGTGTATCTCATCGCCTAACCGCGTCCGGACCTGCGCCAGCAGGGCCACGTCCACCGCCGCCAGCCCCCACCACAATCCTATCGGCCCGTACCCCAACTGGAAACCGAGGAACAGGCTGACCGGCAGGCCGAGCAGCCAGAATCCGAGCGAATTCACGAT
>JBPCLX010000185.1:0-4120 GCA_051002815.1 Gemmatimonadaceae bacterium | reverse complement strand
GCTGTATACCGATGGGAAGAAGAACACATCGGGACGCTCGCGCGCCACCGCGCGCGAGAATCGCAGCATGTCGCCTCGCGAGCGGCTGCCATCCGAGGCCGCCGCAACCGCCGGCGCGACGCGCTGCTCCACCAGCACCACCCGCACGTTTGGCGCGTTCCGCGGCAGCCGTTCCGCCGACAGCGGATCCGCGAAGAAGACGAACTCGTCAGCGGGCGATACCTCCACCATGGCACCGAGCAGTTCGCGCGCAAACCGGCCGTAGCCCCGACCATTCGCCCAACACGCGGCATCGACGCCAATGCGCATGCATCAACCGCTGGCTGCTGCCGCTCGCCGTTCGTGCGACGAAGGGAGTAACGGCTTTTTTTCGTCGACCTTCTGCTCCTCGTGATAGTCGAAATCCGTGTTCACCGACCAGATGTCGTGCGACGCGCCGTTCATGTTCTGCACGGCCATCATCGCCGTAAGCATCGAATGGTCCTGGTTGTTGTACTTGTGCATTCCGTTCCGGCCGACCGTATGCAGATTCGGTATGCGGTCGATAAAGCTGCGTACACCGTCGAGATGCTCGCGGTACACGGAGTCGTACACGGGATAGGCCTTGGGCATGCGCACCACCGTTCCATCGACGACCTTGCTCGCGTCGGCGAGCCCGAGCTGCGCCAGCTCACCGGATGCCAGCGCGATCAGATCGGCATCGGAGCTCGTCCACAACCCATCGCCTTCGAAGCAGAAGTACTCCATTCCCAGGCAGGTACGGCCGGCGTCAGGCACCATCGCCTTGCTCCAGTTGTTGAAGTTCTGGATGCGCCCGACCTTCACGCCCGGAGTGTGGATGTAGATCCAGTTGTCCGGGAACAGATCCTCGCCATCCAGGATCAGTGCCACCGTCAGAAAGTCCCGGTAGTTGAGTCCCTCGCCTGCGGCCTGCACCGCCGTTGGAGGTGCCGGCTTGATGCTCCGCACCAGGTGCTTGAGCGGCATTGTCGAGAAGAAGTGCTGCGCCTCGAACCGGCGCTCGCCCTCGGGCGTGGCTGCCCGTACCGCCTGCAGGCTGCCGTTATGCATCTCGAGCGAAGTTACCTCGTGCTTCATCAGCACCTCGCCACCCAGCTCGCGGATCTTGCGCGTGGCCGCCTCCCACATCTGACCGGGGCCTAACCGGGGATACTGGAACTCGTTGATCAGCGTCTTGATCGACGTCGAGCGCTTGTTGAGCTGGGCCGCTGAGAGAATCGCCTTCGCCAGGCTGAGTCCCTGAATGCGCTGCGCAGCCCACTCGGCGCGGATCTCGGTGCACGGAATGCCCCAGACCTTTTCCGTGTACGTTTTGAAGAAAATCTCGTACAGCCGCTTTCCAAAGCGGTTCGTCACCCACTGCTCCAGGTTCTCTTCGACCGGATTGGGCCAGAAGTGCGCCTTTAGGTAACTGACGACCATCAGTGTGGCGTTGACGATGCCCAGCCCCGAAAGCGCGTTGGCGGCTTTTAGCGGATAGTCGAAGTACTTGCCACCGTAATGAATACGCGACAGCCGTGGGACCGAAATGAACTCCTTTCCGAGGATCTCATGCCAGAGTGCCTCGACCGGGGCGATCTTGGTGAAGAAGCGGTGACCCCCGATGTCGAATCGGTAGCCGTTGTACTGCGCCGTGCGCGAAATTCCCCCGACCATGTCATCGGCCTCGAGCACGGTGACCGGATGACCCGCCTTGGCGAGCAGGTAGGCTGCGGTGAGCCCGGCCGGACCCGCGCCGACGATGATGGTTCGATCGCCGCGGCGCAGCGGCGTTACCGATCGTCCGGCAGTTGTGTTCTCGAGCTGCATCTCAGCACACCTTCCCAAGAGAATCGCCTGGGCCCGCCCAATAGCCAACCACTTCGCCAAGAGCCCACGAGGTTACGAACAGTGCAAGTAATGGAAGCGAGCGAAAGAGCTCGGTTCGATGACGTCCTTTGGAGACGACCCGCGCGAGCGTGCGGTAAAAGAGCAGCGGCGGCAGTGCGAACGCAGCTAATCCATAAGCGGCACGTCTCGATAGCGGCTGCCCGCTTACACGCGCGCCTGCGTAGGAACGAGCGTAGAGATACCGCTGCGAAAGATACTCGCCCACCGTGTAGTGCTTCTTGTGTCCGACGGCGATCTCGGGGTGGCAGATCAGTGCAACGCCATCGCGTTTGAGCGCCTCGTGCAAATGGTTCTCCCACTTCCCTTCCTCGATGACCGTGCGGTGGCGCTCGAGGAGCTCACGCGGATATACCACGTTGTTTCCTGTAAGCCACTCCACCGGACCAGCCGGCAAGGGCGGAATGCAGTGGCTGTACTCGCACAGAAACGCGGCCCAGTCGACCAGTCGCTCGGTTGCCGCATTCTCCACCGATCCGCCGACCACCGCCTGAGAGGCAGCTTGGGCATCCAGCAGCCGTCGCGCCCAATCTGGCGGCACGATAACATGGTCCTCGATCACAGCGACACAGCGTCCCCGCGCCTCGGCGAATGCGATCGCCCTCATCTGCGGAATTGTGGTTCCAATCGGCACCCCGATCAATCGTGCCCGGGGATGCCGTTGGCGAACTGCCGCTCGCACCGCCTCGCCGAGGCGATCGATGACGAGTATTTCGAACGCGGCGCCAGTTTGCGCTTCCAGCGCTACCAGACAGTCGAACAGGTCATGCTGAGTGTTTACTGAAGGTACCACAACAGAGAGTTCGAACTCGGTCTGCGTTTTATCGTCCATTGGAGCAATCATGCGCCGTGGCCGTTACGCGGGATCGCTCCGAGATTCTGAAGATGGCGCACCCAGTCCGTCGTGCCGTTGACGACCGGCCCGTAGTCTCCAGCGTTACGCGCCCGCCGCTCCAGTACCGCTAGCCACTCCTCACCGCGAATCTCGTGGTCGGCGGTTATCGCCACGATGTCCCCACCCGCTTCGAGAATCCCGAAACCGCGAAGGTCGTCGTCGCCGTAGTCAGCCGGTGCCTGAATCACCCGCGCCACCTTGTAGCGCTTCTTGAGGCGCGCCAGATCGGCCGACGATGCCGGCATTACGATTAAGATCTCCGCGCCGAAACGGGCGCACGGCTCCGCGAGGCGATCCATGCACGAGTCCAACGCTTCATGATCGCCATGTGAGATGATGATGACGGAGCAGGTTGGTGTGCTCCCTCGACGCGGCGAGCGAGACCGCGTGTGACGCACTTCATCACTCATGCGACCGTTCCGAGCGCGGAATCCGTTTTGAGTCTGCAATGCGGCGAGGGAATGGGGCAAACGACCTTTAACGGCATGAAGACGAGGATTTGTAGTGGCGTCGCGGGCGTACCCACCCTGTCCGGCTCATACGTCGATGCGCTGCAGTGGGTACGCCGCGACGGCCGCCGCAAACGCAATCCCCGCGCCCGATCGCGCCGCCTTATAAATTTGCTAAGTTGTTGTGCAGCAACATCCATCGCGAGCACTCACTGGGGTCGTGTTGCAGGGCGGCCACAGGAGGTGTGCGGCACACGTACAGGTCTTTCGTAACCGGACGCCGACAGCGCCATCGGTCTCGATGAGGACGCCGAACCAACCGATCGTCGATTCTCCCATACCCGGAAACGCCCCTGCGAGAGTAGCTTGACTCGCGCCCAGTCCTTTGCACTTGTTGCGAAGCCGCCACTAAACGCGACATTAGTGAACACAAAGCCGCACAGCGGAAGGCAGTCCAACAGCGCAAGTGCCTATCGTGAGGCGAGTTGCGCTGTGCGGTCGATGGTCCTCCTCTTGCTCCCTGCCGGCGTGACATGACTCAGTCAATCGCCAGCGCCGCCCGGGATGAGCCCGAGCGTATAAATAGAGATTCGGTGGAAGCAGAGGCGCAGCGGTCGTTGGATCTCGATCGGTCGCTCGTCGACGGAATTGCCTGGACGGGTGCGATGCGCTTCCTCGCTCAGGCATTGCGATGGAGCGCCACCCTTCTGCTCGCCCGTCTACTCTCGCCGGCGGACTACGGGCTGGTCGGTTACGCCACGGTCTACCTTGGCCTTGTGGCATTGGTCAATGAGCTCGGTTTGAGTGCGGCAATCGTCCAGCAGAGGCATCTCACCAAAGAGCAGATCGCCAAGCTGGGCGGCGTCTC
>JBPCLX010000184.1:0-24463 GCA_051002815.1 Gemmatimonadaceae bacterium | reverse complement strand
GGGCGGCGGCGGTGGCGGTGGAGGGCGCGGCGGTGGCCGGGGCGGCGGTCGCGGAGGCGGACCCGGCGGGCCGGGAGGCCCGGGCGGTGGACGCGAAGGCGGACCACGCCGTGATGGGCAGCGCCGTGACGCCGAGCGCGAAAGCGATCTGCTCGAGAACGTCGTAGCCATCAACCGCGTCGCCAAGGTCGTGAAGGGCGGACGCCGGTTCAGCTTCAACGCGCTGGTTGCCGTCGGTGACGGCAAGGGGCGCGTGGGCGTGGCGACAGGCAAGGCGAACGAGGTGTCGGAGGCGGTGCGGAAGGCGGTCGACTCCGCGCGGCGCAGCATGGCTCCGGTACCGCTCACCGGCGGAACGATCCCACATGAGGTGATCGGGCGGCACGGTGCTGGACGCGTGCTCATGAAGCCCGCAGCGCCCGGCGCCGGCGTAATCGCCGGTGGTGCGGTGCGCGCGGTTCTCGAGTGTGCCGGGGTATCCGATATTCTTACGAAGAGTCTGGGCTCGAGCAATCCGCATAATCTGGTGCGGGCCACCATGGAAGGGCTGCACCAGCTCACGACGGTAGAGCAGATCGCGCGCGAGCGCGAAGTCGAGCCGTCGAGCTTGCCCTATCGCTCGCGCGCTCAGGTGAGGGAGGCTGTCTAATGGCGCGAACTTTCGTATGGCACCCGGGTAAGGGGCCAGCTAGGACCGAGAAGCTGCCGGCGGAAGACATCGGCACGCTGCGAATCGAGCAGGTACGCAGTGAGATCGGCCATCCGGAGAAATTGCGACTGACGCTTCGCGCGTTGGGGCTGCGCCACCACCAGGCGGTGGTGGTTCATCCCAATTCGCCGTCGGTTCGTGGACAGATCAAGCAGGTGCGGCACCTGGTGAAGGTGACGCCCGTCGAGGAGTGATGACTGTGGCCGAACACGAAAAGATTGGACTGCATAACCTTGCCCCAGCCCCCGGCTCGCGTCGCGACCGCAAGCGGCTCGGGCGCGGCCCGGGCTCCGGTACTGGCAAGACGTCGGGCAAGGGGCACAAGGGAATTAAAGCGCGCGCTGGGCACCACGGCCCGGGCGGCGGCAAGCCGCATTTCGAGGGCGGCCAGATGCCACTCACCCGCCGGCTGCCAAAGTACGGCTTCACCAATCCGTTCCGCGTCGAGAATCAGGTCGTGCGGCTGAGCGATCTTGCGCGCATCCCGGAAGGTGAAGAGGTGACGCGCGAGACGCTGGTGGCGGCGGGAGTAATTCGCGCGACCAAGGGGTCGGCCAAGATCCTGGCGAACGGGGAGCTCACCCGCGCGGTGACGGTGCGCGGGCTCAAGACGAGCGAAGCCGTGCGCAAGAAGATCGAGGCGGCCGGAGGCCGGGTCGAGGACTGACATGGCACAAGCAAATCCGGGAGCGGCGATAGCCAATCTGTTCCGGACGCCGGAGCTGAAGTCGAAGATCCTCTTCACGCTCCTGTGCCTCCTGCTGTACCGCGTTGGCGCGCACATCACGGCGCCGGGCATCGACGTGCGGGCGATCACGGCGTTCTTCCAGAACACCGGGGCCGGCGGCGGACTGCTCGGCATCTACGACCTTTTCGTAGGCGGCGGACTCTCGCGCGCGACGTTGTTCGCGCTCGGTATCATGCCGTACATCTCCGCCAGCATCGTTTTCCAGCTCGCCGGCGCGGTCGTGCCGCAGCTGGAAAAGATGCAGAAGGAAGAAGACGGCCGGAAAAAGGTCAATCAGTACACGCGCTATGCGACGGTGGCGCTTGCGGTGGCGCAGGCCTACGGATTCGCCCTGTTCACCGAGAGCGTGTCGGGCGCGGTGGCCGATCCGGGATGGGGCTGGCGAATGCAGATGATCCTGTTTCTGACGACCGGTGCCGTGTTCGTTATGTGGTTAGGCGAACAGATTACCGAGCGCGGAATCGGAAATGGCGCGAGCCTGCTGATTTTCTTCTCGATCGTCGAGCGGATCTGGCCCGGTGTGTGGCAGACCTTTCAGTACGTCACGACGGGAGCGATCTCCCCGTTGGCGCTGCTGCTGCTGGCAGTCATGATGGTCGCGATCGTGGCGGCGACTGTGGCCGTGACCGTCGCTGCGCGCCGGGTGCCGATCCAGATTCCCCAGCGAACGATGGCGCGCGGCCGGATGCGCGAATCTGCGCGGAACTTCATTCCGCTCCGGCTCAACGCGGCCAACGTGATGCCGATCATTTTCGCGCAGTCGCTGATCATCATTCCTGGAACGCTGGCGCAGTTCACCGGCATCTCGTCGCTGCAGCCGATGTCGGACGCTCTTCAGCCGGGAACCTGGTTGTACTACGTGCTTATGGCGTTCCTGATCATGTTCTTCACCTACTTCTACACATCGATCATCTTCAATCCGATCGACATCGCGGAGAATCTGAAGAAGCAGGGCGGGTTCATTCCCGGCGTGAAGCCTGGGGCGAAGACGGCGGAGTACATCGATTACATCGTCTCGAGAATCACCTTGCCGGGTTCGGTATTCCTTGCCGTGATCGCGCTACTGCCGGTGATGATCTCCGAATGGATCAACGTGCCGTTCTACTTCGGTGGAACGTCGCTTCTGATCGTCGTCGGTGTAGGACTCGACACGGTTCAGCAACTGCAACAGCATCTGCTTCTTCGGAAGTACGACGGCTTCATGAAGAAGGGCCGGGTGCGGTTCCGCGGGCGGCAGCCGGCCGGTTGAGCAGTGCGGGAAATGTGAAATGGAAAACGGGAAAGGGGACAAGGTTCAACGTTTCCCGTTTCCCGTTTCCCATTTCCCGCCTGACTACGAGCACACAACGCCGATGAACCTCTTACTACTTGGCCCACCCGGGGCCGGCAAGGGCACCCAGGGAGAACGGATTGCCGAGCGTCTCGGTGTGCCGAAGGTGGCAACCGGAGACGTGCTGCGCGCGGCGGTCCGCGACGGTACGGAGATGGGGCAGGCAGCGAAGGGGTTCATGGATCGCGGTGCGCTGGTGCCCGACGAAGTCATTCTGGGCATCGTGAAGGAGGCGCTCGCAACCCCTCAGATGGCGAATGGCGTCGTGCTCGACGGCGTGGTGCGCACAGTGCCGCAGGCCGAGGGGCTGCAGCGGGTGTTCGCCGATCTCGGCCGGAAGTTGGAGTGCGTTCTGATGTTCGACATCGCCGATGACGAAGTCGTCAAGCGCCTGGCCGCGCGTACGGTCTGTCAGAAGTGCCAGACGCCATACACCGGAATGGAATCGGGGCAGCCGTGCCCGAGCCCCGGTTGCGGCGGCAAGGTCGTGCGTCGCAGCGATGACGAGCCTGACGCCATCCGTATCCGCATGCGCGCCTATCGCGACCAAACGGAGCCGGTGGTCGACTGGTACCGCAACGATGGGACGTCTTTCGTTCAGGTGGACGCCGTCGGAGATGTCGACGCCATAACGCGCCGGGTAATGAAGTTGCTCGACGAGTGCAGGGAGAAGAGCGGTTGATCTCGCTCAAGTCGGCCCGGGAGCTCGCCCTGATGACGGAGGGCGGCCGCATCGTGGCAGGCACGCTGGCGCTGCTGCGCAGCACGGCGCGTTCCGGAATGACCACGCTCGAGCTGGACAAGATCGCCGAGGATTTCATCCGAACCCATCCAGGCGCGACGCCGTCGTTCAAGGGGCTTTACGGCTTTCCGGGTTCGATCTGCACCTCGATCAACGAGGAAATCGTACACGGGATTCCGTCGAAGAAGCGGATTCTTCGCGACGGCGACATGCTGAAGATCGATGTAGGGGTGCGTTTCGCCGGTCTGCACACTGATTCGGCGACGTCGGTCGGCGTAGGTGAGATGGATTCCACGTCACGCCAGCTGATGGATGTTACGGTCGAGGCGCTGAGCGCAGGCATTGCCGCCGCGCGCGCCGAGAATCACATCGGCGACATCGGCGCGGCGGTGCAGGCGGTGGTGGAGCGCGCCGGGTTCAGCGTGGTGCGCGACCTGGTCGGTCACGGCATCGGCGAGCAGTTCCACGAAGAGCCGCAGGTGCCGAACTTCGGCAAGGCAAAGCGGGGAACCAAGCTGGTGCCCGGCCTTACGATCGCGATCGAGCCGATGGTCAACGTCGGCGGTCCGAAGACACGCACGCTTTCCGATCGCTGGACGATCGTCACCGCCGACGGCGCGCGCTCGGCGCACTTCGAGCACACCGTAGCGATCACCGAGAACGGCCCGCGGATCCTGACCAACGGTACTAGTTAGGCTGACGTCACGCTTCAGTCGGTGTGGCGGCGCTCACCGCGCGAGCGGCATTGTCGCTCGCGGACTGTGACTGCGCCTCGGCTTCGGCGACCAGCTGCGCGCCTGCCGTGCGGTCGGCAAGGCCGGCGACGTTGACCCGCACCGTCAGCGCCATAGAGGCACAGACGGCGTGAGCGAGCAGGGCGGCGGTCGCGGCATCGGCGGCGGCGGCAGGAAGACCGGTCCGTGCCAGTTCCGCCGCCTCACCGGCGGCCTCGCCGGCGGCTCGCGCGATCCTCACCGGCACCCGTGCCGCCTCGAGCAGGGCCTCGTCCACGCCGCTGCGGGCCGCGCGGGCCTTCGCATAACGAGTATACGCTTCGGCGTCCTCGCCGGCCAGGCGGAGCAGCTCCCGCGCCAACGACCGCAAGCGCGCCAGCGCCGGCTCCACCGCCGAGGCTCCGCCAAGCCCACGTCGTGAGGCGACGCCCGCCACCATTGCGACCAGCGCCGCGGCGAGTGCACCGGCGTAAGCGGCGACCGATCCCCCGCCCGGCGCCGATGTCGGCGCCGCCACGCGATCGAGTAGAGTGTCGAGATCGGGCGTGGCGTTCGTCTCACGCAACCTGTGCTCGAGCACGTGTCCGCGCGAGAATCCCTTCAACCGCAGTGCCGCGGCCGCCGCATCGCCAAGCGCGCCCTCCGGCACCAGCCCGACTATCTCGCTCCACGTCGGCTCGAGCCCTCGCTCGGCGGCTTCCCGACGTATCGCTTCGTACACGTCGGCGAGTCCCGTCTGCTCGAGATCGACGAGGTTCATCGATACCTGGGCCTGTTCGTTGACCTCGAAGGCGAGCGCCTTGACGCCCGGCAAACCGCCTGACGAATCGCGCACCGCCCGGGCAATTGCGCGTGCCGCGGGCAGGTTCGCCGCCGGGCCGAGATATACGTTGTAAGCGACCAGCACCTTCCGTGCACCGATCGCGACCGCGCCGGCGGTCGGATGGATGCGATGCGGGCCGAAGTCGGGGGCGCGCTCGGGAGCTGTGCCGACCTCGGTGCGCAGCCGCTCGAATCCGCCACGCCTGACGTCGGCGAGATCGCGACGCGCGGGCCAGTTGGCCGCGTGTGCATAGAGATATACCGGGATATGCAGTTCATTGCCCACCCGCTCGCCCAACTGGCGTGCGAGCTCGGCGCACTCGTCCAGCGTGCAGCCTTCCAGCGGAACGAAAGGCACGACATCGGCGGCGCCCATGCGTGGATGGACTCCGTCGTGTCTGGTGAGATCGATCAGGTCGCGTGCCGCGCGGATCCCGGCGAACGCACCGGCAACTGCTTCCCGCGGCGGCGCCACGAAGGTCATGACGCTGCGGTTGTGCCAGGGGTCCGCCGAGACATCCAGAAAGCGAACCCCCGGAGCACCGGCGATGGCGTTCCTTATGGCGGCAATTACTTCCGGCCGCCTGCCTTCGGAGAAGTTCGGCACGCATTCGACGAGTGACATGTAGTTATGCAGCTCCGGCCAGCGTATCGATCAGCCATCGTTGCATCGCCGGATTGCCAGCGACCAATCCTGAAGGAGCGAGAGCCGGCACTCCGCCGGTCAAATCCGTAACTACCCCGCCCGCTTCGCTGACGAGCAGCATGCCGGCGGCGAAGTCCCATGGCATGAGCGTCAGCTCCCAGAACGCATCGAACCGGCCGCACGCTACGTCGGCCAGGTCGAGCGCGGCGGCGCCGGCCCGCCGGATGCCTGACGTGGCGCGCATTACCGCTGCGAACTGGCGCTGGTAGAGCTCGAGATCACCAAGGCTCTTGAAGGGGAAGCCGGTTCCGATGAGCGCGCGGGCGGGTGTCGTTATTTCCGATACGCGAATGCGGACGCCGTTCCGCCAGGCGCCCGCTCCGGCACGGGCGGTGAATCGCTCGCCGGTGGCGACGTTGAGCACGACGCCGGCGACGATGGACCCATGTTCGACCGCGGCGATGGAGACGGCGTATTCCGGGTAGCCGTGCAGGAAGTTCGTCGTGCCATCGAGCGGGTCGACGATGAATGCGAGGCTGTCGCCGGGCACCGCGTCCGGCGAGCCCTCCTCAGCGATGACGAGTGCTTCTGGACACTCTCGTGCTATGACCGCGCGGATCGTCTCTTCCGCTGCAGTGTCGACATCGCTCACGAAATCGGCCGTGCTCTTCTCGCGCCAGTCGAGCGTCGACGCCTCATCCGACCGGCCGCGAATGAGCGCGGCGGCGCCCGTTGCGGCGGTCAGCGCAACACCCAGCAGCCCCTCGCGCTCGGGCTGGCTCCATTGCACGGCATTCGGAGCACTCATACCTTGCGCGAATGCGGAGAATCTTCAGCGGGATCCAGCCTTCGGGCGAACTGCACATTGGAAACTACCTGGGCGCGGTAAAGAACTGGGTATCGCTGCAGCATGAATTCGAATGTCTGTTCTGTATCGTCAATTATCACGCGATCACGGCACCGATGGATGCGGCCTTGCTGCGCTCGCGCACCGAGGAAATGGCCATGTCGCTGTTGGCGGCGGGACTCGATCCCGACCGCTGTACGATCTTCGTGCAGTCGCAGGTTCCGGAACATACTGAGCTGAACTGGATCTTCAATACAGTCACGCCACTTGGCGAACTGGAGCGGCAGACTCAGTTCAAGGACAAGGCGCAGCGGCAGGAGAGCGTAATGGCCGGACTGCTGAACTACCCTGTGTTGCAGGCTGCGGACATTCTCCTCTACCGGGCGGATCTCGTGCCGGTCGGCGAGGACCAGGTGCAGCACCTGGAGCTGAGCCGGGAGATTGCCCGCCGCTGGAACGCGCGTTATGCAGTCGACGCCCCCTACTTTCCGGAGCCTCAGGCGGCACTCACGCCGTCGCGGCGTGTGATGGCTCTCGATGGCTCGGGGAAAATGTCGAAGTCCGCGGGCAACACGGTCGGGCTCCTGGAGCCGTTCCCGGCAGTGTGGGAGAAGCTGCGGCCGGCCGTGACGGATCCCAAGCGCGTCCGGCGAACGGACCCGGGGACGCCGGAGGTCTGCAACATTTACGAACTGCATAAGGCGTTCAATCCTCCCGAGACCGTGGAGCACGTGGCGGTGCAGTGCCGGACCGCAGGTTGGGGATGCATCGACTGCAAGAAGGTTCTGTTCGATGGTATTCGCGCCGAGCTTCAGCCGATTCACGACCGGGCGGCCGAGCTCCGAGCGAATCCGGCAAGGGTGCGGGAGATTCTCGACGCCGGAGCAAGCCGGGCGCGCTCGCTCGCACAGGAAACCATGGCGGAGGTAAAGGAGCGCATGGGACTCCTATAGCAGCAGCTCGCTCTACCCTGAGTGCGGCGGCACGGCGCATGCCTCTTGCAATTCTCGCTAGCGACTCGATACCACGGGTGGAACATGGCCGAAGCCGGTGGACCTCATGGGCTCTTGACTCTCGTGTGCATTACGTGCGGACACGAGAAATTCTTCGCCGACAATCCGCCGGCCGTAGTGCGCTGCGAGAAGTGCCAGGGAAGGGTATTCCGTAACTACTTCACACCGGTAGAAGCAGACGAAGCGACCGTGTCGCAGCTCGAAGAAACCGCGCGCAGCTTTTCATACGAGGATGGTGCATCCTCTGTCTCCGAAGACGAACGGCGCGAGATGGATGAGCAGACCAGCCCGGAGTCCGATCGGCCACAACCCTAGCGAGTCCGCCAATAGACCTGATTGCTTCGCTGCCGGATACCCTTCGGCTCGACCTGCTACTGAAGCTGCTGCTCGCCGTCACGCTGGGTGGGGTGATCGGCCTCGAGCGCGAGCTTTCCGGCAAGCCGGCGGGGCTCCGCACGAACATCCTCATCTGCCTTGGTGCGACGATCATCACGGATCTTTCGGTGGTGATCGCGCAGGCACTGCCCCATAACCAGGCGGATCCCGGCCGGATCGCCGCACAAATCGTCACCGGCATCGGCTTTCTCGGTGCCGGCACCATTCTTCAGAACCGCGGCGCGATTCACGGCCTGACCTCGGCGGCCACCATCTGGGTGGTAGCCGCCATCGGCATGCTGCTCGGTGCCGGATCCTTCCTGGCAGCGGCCGGCGCGACGGCCGTCGTTATGCTGGTACTGAGCGTGCTCGGTCGTTTCGAGGACTACGTTCTCTCCAGACGCCGCGTGCGCGGTTCGATCCGCGTCGCGCTCGGCGTCCCTGTCGCCGAGATCCGTGAGATTCTCCAGGACAACGGATTGAAGATCGACACCTTCGAGGTGCGGGAAACCAAACGGTCGCGCGTGGTCGACGTTCGCGTGCACGGCTCTTCTTCCGGTCTGCGGTCGGCGGCCGAGGAGCTCGATGACCACGATGGCGTGCTGAGCCTGGATCTCCTCTGACCGCACGGGTGCGTTTGCGTCCTTTCAGCATTCTCCCGCACGCATACAGAGGGGTAGCGTGCCGTCGATAGGCGATCGCGGAAGTGCCGACGCAGTAGGCACCCATATTCGATGCGCGCGCCGCGGTTTCGATGCGGCGGTGCATCTCTTCCGGAGGCACAATTGAGCGAGGTTATACGTAAGCTGGTTCTCGACCTCACTGCCTCAGCGGCACAGTGGGAGATCCCGCCTCGCGTGCTGGACTCGATCAAGCGCGCTGCGCCTCCAGAGTGGACGGTTCTCTCGCTGAGCTCGCTCACGAGCGCCGAGAGCGACGGTGGGCATGGTGCCAGTGCCGATGCGCTACACGCGATTCGAGATGCGGAGGTCTACGTCGGTTACGGCTTCACCGCCGATCTTTTCGCCGCCGCCTCCCGATTGCGGTGGGTGCACAGTGCATCGGCCGGCGTGGGTTCGCTTCTCTTTCCGGAGATCGTGCAAAGCGAGGTGCTGGTGACCAATTCGGCGGGGATCTACGCGGTCCCGATAGCCGAGTATGTGGTAGGAGGCATTCTGGCTCTCCTGCGGGGCTTCGACCTGGCCATGGCGGCCAGGACGGACCGTCGATGGGACAAGGAGCCCTTTGACGGAGCCCATTCGCCGCTGCGCGAGATGGGCGAGCTGCGAGTGCTGATAATAGGCGGCGGTGGGATAGGCGGCGCTATAGCCGGGCGGCTGGCTGGTCTTGGTTCGCAATGTACGGCGATAAGGCGCAGGCCCGAGCTTGGACCGCCCGCCGGGTGCACCGAGGTGGCGGGGCCCGATCAACTCGATGAGCTGCTGCCGCGGCACAACGTGCTGGTAATCGCCGCGCCCGCCACTTCCCAAACTCGCGGAATGGTGACGGGCGAGCGGCTCGACCGTCTTTCGAAGGCAGCCATAGTGGTGAACGTGGCGCGTGGCGCGTTGCTCGATGAAGAGGCGCTGATCGATCGGCTGCGGGACGGCCGTTTGCGCGGCGCGGTGCTCGATGTGTTTCGCGAAGAACCGCTGTCACAAGACAGCCCGCTGTGGGGCATTCCATCGGCGATTCTGACGCCGCACGTGTCTGGCGTGTCGCCGAATGTCTATTGGGAACGCCAGTCCGCCCTGCTGCTCGGGAACTGGAACTCCTACGTGCGTGGCGAGCCGCTGCGCAACATCGTCGACAAGACGGCCGGATACTAATCGCATGGAAAAGATCATCAAGGCGGCGGTAGAGCGGGGCGCTTCCGACCTGCACATCAAGGCCGGCGACGTTTTCCGTGCGCGCATCGACGGCAAGCTCGTCCCTCTGACCAAGCAGGCGCTTACCCCGGATCAGACCCGGGCGATCGCCATGAAGCTGATTCCGCACGAAGACGACCGGGCGCGGATCGACCGCCTAACGGACTTCGACTGCTCGTACGGCGTGCCGGGCGTAGGGCGCTTCCGGGTGAACATTCTTCGGCAGCGCTCGAGCTTCATGATCGTTTTGCGGGTCATTCCGTTCGAGATTCCGACGTTCGAGCAGCTGCGGCTCCCCAAGGTGCTGGATCGCATAGCCGATTCGGAGCGCGGAATGGTGCTGGTCACCGGCGTCACGGGCTCGGGCAAGTCGAGCACGATGGCGGCGATGGTCCAGCAGATCAACCGCGCTCAGAGCAAACACGTAGTGACGCTCGAGAACCCGATCGAATTCCTGTATCGCGACATGCGCTCGTCGGTGACGCAGCGCGAGATCGGCGTGGACACCGAAAGCTTCAAGGCAGGGTTGCGCGCCGCGCTCCGGCAGGATCCCGACGTGATCATGATCGGCGAAATGCGCGATGCCGAGACGATCGATACTGCTATGAAGGCAGCCGAGACGGGGCATCTGCTGATCTCGACGCTTCACACATCCGATGCGCAGATGACCGTGAACCGGGTGATCGCGATGTTCCCTCCCGAGGAGCAGGGTGTGGCGCGAATCCGGCTCGCCGAATCGCTCGAGGCGGTGGTGTCGCAGCGGCTTCTTCCTCGCGCCGACGGCAAGGGGCGGGTGCCCGCGGTCGAGGTCATGATCGCCACGCCGCTGATCCGCGATCTGATCCTGGACGAGTCGCGAACAGGCAGCCTTCGCGAGGCGATCGCCGACGGGCACGACCAGTATGGGATGCAGACGTTTGACCAGCATCTGATGCAACTGGTGCGCGAGGGGATGGTAGCCTATGATGTAGCGGTAGCGGCGGCGACGCGGCCGGCTGACTTCGACCTCCAGATGCGCACGTTGTCGGGCGGCGGTGAAATGCTGTCGGCCATGTCGCGCAGCGGGGAAGAGACAGCCGCAGCGTCGGCGCCTAACGGCAACCATTCCATGAGCTCCAGCTTCTTCGATCCGTGACACGACTGCTCGGCGGCATTCTCGGCCCCATCACCACCCCATTCGATTCCGAGACCGGCGACTTTGCGCCGGTCTCTTTTCGTAACCTGATCTCCGCGCACCTGTCGGCGGGGCTCGACGGCATCGTCGTCGCCGGATCCACCGGTGAGGCGGCACTGCTCGAGGAGACGGAACGCCAGCAGCTTGTGGAGACTGCCCGCGCGCAGGTGCCCGAGGACAAGTGGCTGATCGTCGGCGTCGGAGGCGAGTCTACCCGCATCACGATCCGGCGTGCGGCCGAGGCGGCGGCGCGCGGAGCCGACGCCGCGCTCGTCGTTTCACCGCATTACTACGGCGCGGCGATGACGCGTGAGGCTCTCTTATCGCACTTTCTGCGGGTGGCGGACGGGAGTCCGATCCCGGTGGTGCTCTACAACATTCCGAAGTACGCGCACCTGACGCTGGAACCCCCGCTGGTCGCCGAGTTGGCCGGCCACGATCAGGTGATCGGAATCAAGGACAGCTCCGGCGACCTCGTGCTGCTGCGCATGTATCTGCAGTCCCAGTCGCCGGCTTTCAGCGTGTTGACGGGGAACGGCTCATCGCTGCATGCGGCCCTGGAGATGGGTGCCCGCGGGGGGATCCTCGCCGTCGCGCTGTTCGCTTCGGGGCTCACGCTCAAAGTGCGCGACGCAGTCCAGTCCGGCAATCGCGATCGCGCGATGAGCGCGCAGGAAAGGCTGGTGCCGCTGGCTCGCGAGATCGTTGCGACATTCGGGGTCGCGGGCGTCAAGACGGCGCTCGATTCCGTAGGCCTGGTCGGCGGCCCGGTGCGATCGCCCCTGGTCCCCCTGTCAGGCGCTCAGCGAGCGGAAGTACGGGAGCTGCTGCGCGTCGCCGAGATCGAGCCGGTCACCTGACGTGATCGCAGCCGCCGACGCGCGTCGCCACCTGACAACGATAGCGCGCGCACCTCGGCCGGCAGGTGGAACGGAGGAATCGGCGGCACGGGATTATTGCGCCGGTGTTCTGCGCGGCCAGGGCTTTTCCATCTCGGAGGAGTCGGTTTCGTATTCCGCATTTCCGGGCCGTTATGCCACGCCGCTGTTAGGCGGGGTGATGGCCGCCTCGATCGCGATCGCCGCGCTGATGGCGGGTCGCGGCCAGGGCGGAACGGCAATCGTCGTCCTCGCCGTTTCGCTCGGGCTGGTAGCGCTCGCCGGCCGCTGGCTCGCGCGGGATGGCGTGCTGGCGATGCCGTTCCTGCGCGAGCACACGCGAAACCTCGTCGCCAGGCGGGGTGAGCCACGCCTGTGGATGATGGCGCATCTGGACAGCAAATCGCAGCCGGTGCCTATCGGCGTTCGTGCCTCGGGACTGGTGGCGCTCGGCATCGCCTGGTTGGTGGCGCTGGTCATCGCCATCGCGTCGCTGGCGGGCTTCGATGTTCCCGGCAGTGGACCCTTCGTCGCGGTTGCGGCGGTAATTGCCGCGATTCCGGTACTGCTCAGTGTGGTAGGTGCGCGCTCGAGTGGCGCGCGCGACAATGCCAGCGGAGTGGCAACCGTACTCTCGGCCGTGGAGCGACTGGCGCCTGACACGAGGCTGGGCGTAGTGCTCACGAGCGCAGAAGAGCTCGGACTGGCCGGGGCGCGCGCGTGGGTACGCGTGCCGGGCCGCACTCCCGGGGTGGCGATCAACGTGGACACCGTCGATGACGCCGGCGAGGTGCAGGTCATGTACACCGGTACTCTTCCTGCCAACCTCGCCGGCGTAATTACAGACGCCGGACAGCGGGTGAAGGCGAAGCTGTCCGTGCGGCGCCTGCCGCCGGGGATTCTCACTGACGGGGTGGCGCTGGCGGATGCGGGTTGGCAAGTCGTAACGGTGAGCAAGGCGACGATGCGGACTCTCGCACGTGTCCACACGCCCTCTGACACTTCGGAGGCAATGACAGCCGTAGGGATGAACGAGACGGCCGCGCTGCTGGCGGATACCGTTGAATCGTTCACCTCGCGCGGGAGTTGATCCGTGGAAGAGCTGCTCTTGATGCTGGCGCTGTTGGTCGGGCTCGTGCTCATCCCCTTTGGGTTGCCCGGACTGTGGGTGATGGTTGGTGCGGCGTTGCTGTACAGTTGGGCCGTACCGGACCGCCTCGGCGTGATCACTTTGCTCGGTCTCACCGCGCTGGCGGTCGTCGCCGAGGTGCTCGAGTTTCTTACTGCCGGGCGGTACGCGCGAAAGTACGGGGGCTCGAGGCGAGCGGCGTGGGGGGCGATCGTCGGGGGCATCGCGGGCGCCATCATCGGGGTGCCGGTGCCGATAGTCGGGTCGGTGATCGGCGCGTTCGTCGGCTCCTTTGCCGGAGCGCTGGCCGCCGAAATGACGTTAGGAGGACGCGTCGGTGATGCCACACGCGTAGCGACCGGCGCACTGATCGGCCGGGCCGTGGCGACCGCTCTCAAGGTCGCGATCGGAGTGGCGCTGCTCGCCTGGGTGGTTCTGGTGCTTCTGATGGGTCGTTAGGTCCGGCGGCCCGCCGCCAGGGTCCGGGCGCGGTCGCCGGCCGCGGTTGACTCCCCCGCCGGGGTCGGTAGATTGCCTCAACGCCCCGCGCACTCTGCGCGGGGCGTTTCGCGTTCCGGCGCGGGTAGGCCGGCTCATCGTCAATCGCAACCGAATGTTCGATAGCGATACGCGCGTCCTGGTGATCGTCGGGGCGCAATGGGGCGACGAAGGAAAGGGCAAGCTGGTGGACGTCATAGCCGAGCGGGCCGACTGGGTGGTTCGGTACCAGGGCGGAGCGAATGCCGGGCACACCGTCCAGATCGGGGACCATTCGTTCATCCTCCGCCAGATTCCAAGCGGCATCCTGCATCCCGGGGTCCGGTGCGCGATCGGTAACGGTGTGGTGCTCGATCCCGATCAGCTGTTCACTGAAATGGGCGAGCTGGTGCGAGACGGGATCGACGTCGAAGGACGGTTGTACGTGAGCGATCGTGCTCATCTCGTTCTACCGCACCATAAACTCGTGGACTCCGAGAGCGCGGCGAGCAAGGAGATCGGTACCACGGCGCGCGGGATCGGCCCCGCCTACGAGGACAAGGTCGCCCGGCGCGGCGTACGCATTCTGGACCTCAAGCACCCGGAGCGGTTGCGCGAGCTCGTCGAGCGCGGCGTTTCGCATTGGAACCATCAGCTCCTGTCATTCGGTTCGGAGAAGCGGGCGTCGGCGGACGAAACAGTAGCGCTTCTCGAGCGGCTGGCGCCGCGGCTGCTGTCCATGGCTGAGGACGTTGGGCTGGCGCTCCACCGCGCGATAAGGAACGGCGCTGCCGTGCTGCTGGAAGGCGCTCAAGGCTCGCTGCTCGACGTGGATCACGGCACCTATCCGTTCGTGACGTCGAGCAATACGACTTCGGGCGGGGCGGCGATCGGCGCGGGGATTCCACCGAACAGTCTGGACGCAATTCTCGGGATCGTGAAGGCCTACACGACCCGCGTGGGTAACGGCCCGTTGCCGACGGAGATGGAAGAGCCGATGGCCAGCAACATGCGCAAGCTCGGGGCGGAGTTTGGAGCCGTGACGGGGCGGCCGCGGCGCTGCGGGTGGTTCGACGCGGTGGTGGTTCGCTATGCGGCGCGCGTGAATGGTCTGACGGGTCTGGCGGTAACGAAGCTCGACGTTCTCGATACGATCGATCGGATCGCGATCTGCACCGGGTACGAGCTGGACAGCGGGACGGCGGACGAATTTCCCGGCGATCTGGTGGCACAGGTCGCCCGGCCGCGTTATGAGTGGGTGGACGGTTGGCAGTCGAGCACGGGTGAGGCGCGGCAGCTGAGCGATCTGCCGGCCGCGGCACGGCGATATCTGGACCGCATCGAGGAACTTGCCGAGACGCCGATCGCCTATGTGAGCGTGGGCACGCGGCGCGATCAGATCATCTCCGCGCGTTAGGTCAGGTCAGGCATGACTGGGGAGTGTATTGGGACTGATGAAGCAGGATTCTGTTGATGTCGTGATCGTCGGGGCGGGTCCTTGCGGGCTGGCCGCGGCTGTCTCAGCGCAACGGGCCGGGTTTCGTACCACGGTGATCGAGCGTTCGTGTGTGGTGAGCGGAATCGCGTCGTATCCGACCTACATCACTTTTTTCTCGACGCCGGCGAAGCTGGCGATAGGCGGCGTTCCGTTCGTTCTGGCGACTGAAAAGCCGACCCGCCGGGATGCCATGGCGTACTACCGGGCGGTGGTGGAGTACCACGACCTCGATGTGCGGCAGTACGAGACGGTGGTATCGGTCGAGAGGTTGGACGGGGGTCGGGGGTCGGGGGTCGGTGGGCGGGATGTCGAGACCTCGGGATCGATTGAACGACTAGAGGGCCAAGATGAAGTGGCGGCCGGTTCCAAAGTCGAGTCAGGAGTCGGGGGGGCCCCCCCCAAATCCACGTTACCGCAATCGCGAAGCAGGTCCACCACCATTTCCCCGCCACTCGGGGCTCGATACCGCATCCGGTCGGTCACGCGCTCGGGGAGCGAGCGCACCACCGATGCCCACGCGGTCGTCGTCGCCACCGGATACTTCGGCGCTCCCAACCGGCTCGGTATTCCCGGTGAAGATCTCGCCCACGTTACCCACCTCTACCGGGAAGGCCACGACGCCTTCCGCCGGAACGCTGTGGTCGTGGGCGGGGGCAACTCCGCCGTTGAGGCAGCGCTAGATCTGCATCGCTCCGGCGCGCACGCCACGCTCGTCCACTTCGGCCCCGACTTCGACCGCAACATCAAGCCATGGGTGCTTCCTACCATCGAAGCGCGCATGGAGTCCGGCGAGATTGGCGTGCGGTGGAACTCCAGGCTCACGCGTATCGATCCTGAGTTCATCACCCTGGAGACAGCGTCGGGCGAGGAGCAGGTTTCCGCCGATCATGTGTACCTCATGCTCGGCTACCAGCCGGAGATCGAATTGCTTCAGAAGCTGGGGGTGCCGATCGACCAGGAGACGGGCGTCCCCCGCCACGACCCCGCGACGATGGAGACCGCGATCCCGGGCATTTTCATGGCAGGCGTGATCGCCTCGGGTTTCGATGCCAACAAGACCTTCATCGAGAACGGGCGTTTCCACGGCGACCTGATCGCCCGGCGCTTGACGGCGGAAGACGCGCCGGGAGCGAACCCCTCTCCGTCGTGACCGCCGGGGAGTCGTTAGCTTTCCCCCTTCGCGCGGGCCGCCTCGCGTCAGCGGCCGACGCCCTGCCTATCGATTCCGTTATTTCGTCATGACCCCCGAAAGCTCCGCTCCCGACGTGATGGACAAGCTCGTGTCGCTATGCAAGAGGCGCGGGTTCATCTTCCAGTCCTCCGAGATTTATGGCGGCACCGGCTCGGTGTGGGACTACGGGCCGCTCGGCGTGGAGCTCAAGCGCAACCTGCAGGACAGGTGGTGGCGGGACATGGTGCGCGCTCGGGACGACATCGAAGGGCTCGACTCGGCCATTCTGATGCACCCGCGCGTGTGGGAAGCCAGCGGCCACGTCAGCGGTTTCGCCGATCCGCTCGTCGAGTGCCGCTCGTGCAAGCGCCGGTTCCGCGCCGACGAAGACAACATCAAGGGCACGCCGGGAACGCCTGACGTGCAGTGCCCGGTTTGTGGCGCGAAAGGGACGATCGGCGAGTCGCGACAGTTCAACCTGATGTTCAAGACATTCATGGGTCCGGTCGAAGACACCGCGTCCGTCGTCTACCTGCGTCCCGAGACGGCGCAGGGGACGTATGTGAATTTCGTCAACGTGCAGCAGGCGACCAGGCAGAAAGTGCCGTTCGGAATCGCCCAGATCGGAAAGGCGTTTCGCAACGAGATCACTCCCGGAAATTTCATCTTCCGTACGCGAGAGTTCGAGCAGATGGAAATGCAGTTCTTCGTGGAGCCCGGTACCGACATGGAGTGGTTCGCCAACTGGCGTGCCTGGCGAATGGACTGGCATCGTTCGCTTGGCCTGGCCGCCGACCGGCTGCGCTACTACGACCAGCAGCCTGACGAGTTGGCACATTACGCCCGCGCGGCGAGCGACATCCAGTTCGACTTCGGCGGCTCGCTCGGATTCTCGGAGATCGAAGGTGTGCACAACCGCGGCGACTTCGACCTCACGCAGCACCAGCAGTTCTCGGGGAAAAAGCTGGAGTACTTCGATCAGCCGAACAACCGGCGGTTTGTGCCATACATCGTAGAGACCGCCTGCGGACCGAACCGGACGCTGCTGGCGCTGCTTGTCAATGCGTACCGGGAGGAAGTAGTCGAAGGAGAGGATGAAGGGCGTACGCTGCTCGCGCTGAGCGCCGATCTTGCGCCGATCAAGGCCGGCGTTTTTCCGTTGGTCAAGAAGGACGGCATGCCGGAGCTGGCACGCCGGCTGGCCGACGATCTGCGGCCGAGGTTCTCCGTATTCTACGACGAATCAGGCGCAATCGGCCGGCGCTATCGGCGGCAGGACGAAGTGGGGACGCCATTCTGCATAACGATCGATGGGCAGAGCACCGCCGATGGTACCGTCACCATTCGCGACCGCGACACCCTGCTGCAGGAGCGTGTGCCGGCGGAGCGGGTGGCCAGCGTCATCGAAGTTCGCATCGCCGCTTCGGGCGCCTGACGACGCATGACAGTCTCCTCACTCACTCTCGAGCGGCTCCGCGAGCGCGGGGACGCGTTTCACGAGGCGCTGTCACGCGAGTACTACCTGTCGCAGGCCGGACTCAAAGCCACCGCCGAGCTCCAGCAGATCTACGCCGAGTATTCCGACATCCTGGGCCCCGATGCGCTGGCGATGGTGCGCGAGGTTTTCCTCGCCGCCCCCCCCGATTCGGAGGAGCGGCGCGGTTCGCGCCTGCTGCTCGACTGGCTGGTGGATGCCCAGGCCCAGCGCATGCTCGCCGACCTCGATGAGCGGGAGATCGCCTGGGAGAATTCTGCGGTGCTGACGCTCGATGACGGACGACAGCTCCCTTACCAGCGCGCGGCGATCGAGATAGGAAACGCCGAGGACCGGTCGGAGCGACTGCGTATCGAACGTGCACGGACGGCACTCGTCGGGCGCGAGCTGTCGCCGTTGCGCCGCGACCGGTTCGAGCGGGAACAGGGCATAATCGAGTCGCTGCAGATCGAAGACGGCTACATACCGACGTTCGAGGCAATCAGCGGCATCGATCTTTCCGACCTCGTCAGGCAGTGCCACCAGCTTCTTCGCGATACCCAGGCAATGTGGGATGACTCCGTTCGCGAAGCCGCGAAAAGGAAGCTCGGCATTCCGGTGAGCGAGCTCACGCGCCCCGATGCACTCGCGCTGATGCGGGCCAGTGAATTCGATCCGTACTTTCCGGCATCGGCGATGGAGCCGTCGGTGCGCCGTCAGATGACGGCGATGGGTATCGATCCACTCGCCGCCGGCCGCATCGTCTACGATACGGCCGACCGCGAGGGGAAGCGCGCGCGCGCCTTCTGCGCGCCGGTGCGTGTGCCTGACGAGGTATACCTCGTGCTGCGCCCGCACGGTGGACAGGGCGACTACCGCACGCTGCTCCACGAGCTTGGGCATGCGCTGCACTTTGCGAATACCCGGTCCGATCTGGCGTTCGAATACCGTTGGCTCGGCGACAACTCGGTGACCGAGGGATATGCCATGCTCCTCGATCACCTGCTGCACGACGGTGGATGGCTCAAGCGCTACACCGAGCTGACGGCGGACACGATGCCGCGGTTCCTGCGAGCGGCGGGCTTCGAGGAGCTGCAGTTCCTCCGCCGGTACTGCGGCAAGCTCATCTACGAAGTCGAGCTCTACAGCGGGCGCGTGCCCTGGGACGATCTCCCCGACCTGTACGTGCAGACGCTTACCGACGCGACGGCCTTCCGCTACGACCCGGCCGACGCCTTCGTGGATGTGGATCCGCGATTCTACGCGGCCCGATACCTGCGCGCCTGGCAGCTGCAGGCGTTGTTCGCCGAGTCGCTGACCGAACGGTTCGACGCGGACTGGTGGCGGAATCCCCGTGCCGGGCCCTGGGCGGTCGAGCAGCTGTTCGGCGAAGGACAACGGGAGCTCGGACACGAGATCGGGGCGCGAGTAGGCGGGTCACTCACCTTTGCGCCGCTGATCCGTGACGTGGAGCGCCTGCTCGCCTGACGCGTCGCTTAAGGTGGCGCGCTGACTCTTACCGGTCCTGATCACATGGCTCGACCTCTCGCCCTAGTCACCGGTGCCTCACGCGGCATCGGCCGCTCCATCGCCCTGCGGCTTGCGCTGCATTACGAGATTGCCGCCGTCGCGCGCACGGAAGGCGCACTGCAGGAGTTGGCGCACGAGATCGAATCGGCTGGCGGCAAGTGCCGGCCGATCGGTCTCGACATCACTGACGCGGCCGCGGTTTCGGCGGCGCTCGGCGATCTCGAGCCGGCGGTGCTGGTGAACAACGCCGGCGTGGGCGTCATCAAGCCGCTTCTGGAGCTGACGCTGGAGGAATGGCACCGGATGGTCGCGACCAACTTCGATGCGCTGTTCTATGTGACCCGTGCAGCGTTGCCGGGGATGATCCGTATCGGCGGAGGCGACGTGGTCACGATCGGCTCTCTGGCCGGACGCAATTCGTTCGCCGGCGGAACCTGCTATGCCGGGACCAAGCACGCCGTGATTGCGTTCACCGAATCCCTGATGGCCGAAGTCAGGCAGCAGAAGGTTCGCGTCTCGGTCGTAATGCCGGGATCGGTTTCGACGACCATGCGCGCCAACATTTCCAGCTTCAAGGAAGGCAACGAGACCAGCTGGATGCTGACCGCGGAAGATGTCGCCGCGGCGGTGGAGTATCTCGTCCGGCAGCCGGCAAATGCGCACGTCTCACGAATCGAGATGCGCCCCAGCCGTCCGGGAAGCGGCTAGCCGGTATCGCGCCGCATCCGATAGATTCCCAACGTGTTGCGGCTGACACGCGTACGCGGTGCGGCACCCTCTGCCACGCCCCTGCCACCTTTTTTCTGGCTGACATGATTCAGGAGACGAAGACCACCCTGGAGCCTGAAGCGGTACTCCAGGCCGCGAAAAAGTTCTTCGCGAGGCGAAATCCCCTCTACTCGGCGTTCATCGAGAAGGAGGGGCCGACTTACGTCACCTTTCGTGGGCAGGGCGGCGAGGAGCTCGTGATTGGCGTGGCGCCCGCCGACGGTGGCGGGACATTGGTGCGAGGCTCTACGTATCTGTTCGACCAGCAGATCGGCCGTTTCTTCACGACCCTGCCCCCTGTGCCGATTTCATTCGAGACGGTGGTTCAATGAGCGTGCAGTTCGTGCAAAGCGTGCGCTCCCGTCCGGAAGCGCTGCGTATCGGTGGTGACGGGCGGACGCTGCGCATTCGTGTCGAGATACTCGAGCTGTGGGACGTCGTGAAAGTACAGGCCGCGGAGTCGGCGACCGTGCTTGACGTGAAAATGGCGGTACTGGCCGAGCTCCTCCCAGTGGCGGATGAGCTGAATTACGTGATGAAACTGCGCGGGCTCGAGGTGTTGTACGAAGGTCAAACGCTCGCCGAGTCAGGCGCGATCGACGGGTCGATCTTTCTGCTCAGCCACCGGCTTAGGCGCCCGGTTCGGTGAGCGCGCCTCAGCCGGCACGCGGCGGGAAAACCGACGCGTTGGATGATCGTCGTGAGGCGCTTTTGGCGTCGGCGGCGCGGCTGCGCGAGGAAGTCGGCAAGCGGGTAGTTGGCCAGGAGCAGGTGCTGGAAGAGATCCTGATGGCAGTGTTCGCAGGCGGGCACGCGTTGCTGGTAGGTGTACCGGGGCTGGCGAAGACACTGATGATCCGCTCCATCGCCGAGGCGATGCGGCTCGAGTTCCGCCGGATCCAGTTCACCCCCGATCTGGTGCCGAGCGACATCACGGGCACTGAGATTCTCGAGGAGGACACGCACACCGGCTCGCGCGCATTCCGGTTCGTGCACGGCCCGATCTTCGGGAACATAGTGCTCGCCGACGAGATCAATCGCACACCGCCGCGCACGCAGGCGGCGCTACTCGAGGCGATGCAGGAGCATTCCGTCACGGCGGCGGGCACCACGATGCGTCTGCCGGAGCCGTTCTTCGTCCTGGCGACGCAGAACCCGATCGAGCAGGAGGGCACCTACGCCCTGCCCGAGGCCCAGCTCGACCGCTTTCTGTTCGACATCCGCATAGGCTACCCGGACGAGGATGAAGAGGTGTCGATTCTGCGCGCAACGACGGGCACTCGCGAGGTGGCGCTCCAGCCGGTGTTGGACGGCGAGGAGACGCTGGCGCTGCAGCGCCTGACGCGGGAGATCCCGGCGGCCGAGCCGGCGCTGCGGTACGCCGCGGCGATAGCGCGGGCGACACGTCCGGACAACCCGTCGGCACCGGAGCTCGTCAGGCGGTCTGTGCGCTGGGGAGCGGGCCCGCGGGCTGGTCAGGCGCTGATACTCGGCGCCAAGGCATTCGCCCTGCTCGGCGGCCGGGTGGCCGTTGCGCCTGACGACATTCGGCGTGTGGCGCATCCGGTGCTGCGCCACCGGGTGCTCCCGAGTTTCGCGGCGGAGGCCGAAGGGGTGACGGTGGAGCGGGTGATCGACGAGGTGCTCGCCGCCGTTCAGCCGCCGCGCAGCGAGCTCAGGCTCTGAGCCGCGGCGGGCGAGCGCAGGCCAGTGCGGAGTCCACGTGAGCCCGAGCCTTTCGCCCTTGGCGCCCTGCTCGACGCGGTGCGCGGGGTCACCTGGCCGGCACGGCGCGCGGTGCTCCGGCGCGGCGCATCGGGTACCCACGCGTCCCGCCTGACAGGCGCGTCGCCGGAATTCACTGCGTACCGTCCCTACCGGCAGGGGGACGACCCGCGGCGGCTCGACTGGAAGCTGCTCGCCCGTACCGATCGCGCCTATCTCCGCATAACGAGCGACCGGGCCACCGTAGGCACGATGTTCGTGATCGATGCATCGGGGTCGATGGCGTTCCCGGAGCCCGCGCTGGAGAAATGGCGACTGGCCGTGCAGATTCTGGTCGGCCTCGCCGCGGTAGCGCTCTCGGCCGGCGACCCGGTAGGAATGGTCGTCTCCGGAGCGCCGGTCCAGCTGTCGCCGCCGCGGAGCCGCCGCGGTACCGTCGCTGAATTGACGCGCCTGCTGCACGAGCGCGAGCCGGCCGGAAGCGCACCGCTGGTGGAGGCGCTGGGCCACGCGCCCACCGTTCCACGTGTGGTTCTCATCAGTGACTTCCTCGGCGATGATTCGGCCGAGCTGTTGCGCGCCGCCCGGTCGAGACTGGCGGCCGGCGATGACGTTCAGGCGGTACACATCATCGCCCGCGAGGAACTCGACCCTCCGGCCCGCGCGCTGCTCGCGGTCGATCCCGAACACCGGTCGGTCGAGCGAGCGTTAGGGGAGACGACGCGCGCCGCCTACCTCGCCGCGTTCGACGAGTGGCGCGATCGACTCGCCGGCGATTGGCGAGCCGCGGGCGCCGCAATACACACGGTAGTCACCGGCTCCGATCCTGCCGTCATGGTTCGGAGAATCGCGCACGCGGCGCTCGAGGCGGGCGCCGAGCGTGGAGTTCGCGCATGACTCTGCTCGCGCCTGTCTGGCTGTTTGCCGGCATCGCCGGAGCGCTCGGCGTGCTGGCTCTGCATTTCATCGCGCGGCAACGCCCGGCGCCAATGATTCTGCCGACCGCCCGATTCGTTCCGGATGTCGCCACGCGCGCCGCAAGCCGCGCTCCTCGGCCGACCGATCTGCCCCTTTTCCTCATGCGCGTGCTGGCCGCGCTGCTGCTCGGTCTCGCGTTCGCCGGACCTCTGCTTCGGCCGCAACGCATGCCGCTCGTGCGAGTCGTAATGCTCGATCGATCGTTGGCGGTGGCAGCGCCGGATTCCGCCGCCGCTGCGGCCCTGATGCTTCTCCGACCGGGTGATGTGCTGGTGCCCTTCGATACGGCGGTTCGCGTGGTCAGCTGGGCGGAAGGCGCCACAATTTCACCGCCAACCGCGGCGCCGGCCGATTTCGGCGCTGCGTTGCTCGTGGCGATACGCGAGGCGCGCAGCCTGTCGCCTCGCGCGGACTCCATCGAGCTGGTCATCGTGTCGCCCATCGATGCAGCTTCGTGGAACCCCGCCGTACTGCCGATTCGCGATGAGTGGCCAGGACGTATCCGCGTCGTGCAGACTCCCGGTGCCCTGTCGGATTCGACAGGCAGCGCCATTGAAATGCGCGCCGAATCGGGCGATCCGCTGGCGGCGACTGTAGCGCTGCTCGGTGCTGCTGGCGAGAACGATATCGGGCACGTTCGACTGATTCGCGACACACCAACCGCCGCGGATTCCTCGTGGGCGCGTGATTCGAGTGGCGCACTGGTGCAGTGGCCGCGGGACTCCGCCACGTCGCTCGATTCTGCCCCTTTGCCAGGCAGCGGCGCGGTAGTGGCTCCGAACGTGGTGGCGGTGGCAGCGTGGCAGCGGGGTGCGTTGCCAGAGGGGCGCACCGTGGCGTGGTGGGCGGACGGCAGCCCCGCCGCGGTGGAGAATCCGCTGGGGGGCGGCTGCGTGCGCTCGGTGGCGATCGGCGTACCGGAGGCCGGCGACGTAGCGCTGGCGCGCTCCACGCAACGGCTGTTGAATGCCCTCACGTCACCGTGTGGCACTCCGACTCCGGCGGGACCGGTCGCCGATTCGATTGTTGCGCGGGTGGCCGGAAATGGGCCGCTGGTCGCTGGAACTCGGCTGGTGCGAGCCGGTGCCAGTCACTCGGCAGCGACGCCGTGGCTGTTGGGGGCCGGACTGGTCCTGTTGCTGCTCGAATGGATGGCTCGCCGCCGGATGGTTCGGGCGTGACGGCGCGCGACCGGCTGGCGCGAGCGCGAGCCATGCTGGGGGCGGCCATGTTAGGCGCGGCCCTGCTGTGGTCGATTTGCGCTGGATTGGTGGTGTACGCCTCGCTCGTCGGCGCCGCATTGGTTGGCGGGCGGTGGGTCGGCGCCGCGCTCGCGGTCGGGATCGCCACGGCTGCGTCCATCACGGTGGGTGCGGCGATTGCCTGGCGAGGGAGACACGCGTGGTCGCGGTCGCACGTCGCGTTATGGATCGAGGAGCGGGTGCCGGGATTGCGTTATTCGCTGGTCACGTCACTCGAACCCCAGCCTCGCGGGACGGCCGCCGCACTGGAGCAGCGCATTGCCGGGACCAGGTGGGATCCGGTGATTCGCTCAGCGGCGGTTCGCGCGACCAGCGTACCGCTCGCTGCCGCGGTAATGGCACTCGTGCTTCTCGTGGCGCTGCCGGCGCTTCGCCGGCCGCTGGCCGCGGCGGCGCGTGCTCCCGCCGGTCGCCTCACGAATGAAGGGGCACCGGTGCCGCCGGCAACGCGGCTGTCTCCGTTGCGGGTGCGCGTCGAGCCACCCGGCTACAGCGGGTTGGCGACGCAGCGGCTGGATGATCCGGCCGGCATTCCTGCGCTGGCCGGCAGCAGGCTGGTCGTTAT
>JBPCLX010000183.1:0-4011 GCA_051002815.1 Gemmatimonadaceae bacterium | reverse complement strand
GCGCCGTAACCGTGATATCGGCGCCCCCGCCGAACGCGTTCACGTCACGATCAGCCGGGTCCAGGCCGTTGCGCTCCCCGCTCGAAAGCAGCCGCAGCGCCGACACGGTATACTCGCCCGGCAACACTCCTGAAAAAACTGCTATGCCGCTGGCATCGGCGAGGGCAGTGTCGACCACCGATGACCCGACACGCCGCAATACGACCTGCGCGGCAGGCAGCGACGCCGCAGTCCAGCCAAGTGCTCGCCCAATCGCCGTGTCGGGAGCGGCGGTGGACACGCGAACCGTCAGTGTGGCGCGCTGCACTCCGCCATTTCCTGTCGTATCAGGCGGCGTATCCGTCGGCAGCCGCGCCTCGGTCCCCGTGCACGCGCACACCAGCGCGCAGAATGCCATCACAAGTGATCGTTTCATGGCGATACCACTCCTCCCATCGTGATCACCGCGACCTCCACCTGCACTCCCGTCCGATCCCCAGTCGGCCGGAACACCGCCGCCGCGGCCGCGTCGGGCGACACCCGGTCGTAGCGGCCCCGCACGACCACTGAATTCCCGCTGCGTACTTCCCGCATTATGGCGATCTGCACGACGTGCGCCAGCGCCGGCCCCGACGAGTACTCCAGCCCCGGCGCCACCAGCCGCTGGAACACCGGACCCAGCCCCGCCCCATCCGGAATCGCCGAGTTGGCTAATGCCGGCGCCCGCCACCCGGGACCCAAGTCGGCTCGCGCTTCCGCTCCTAACGCCAACGCCGACCCATCGGCGGCGTGGATGAACCCCGTCAGATCCGAGCGCGTCGCCTTGCCTTCCGCGCCGGCATAGCCCGCGAAGCCGGTCACCAGCACCCGCGATCCCAGCAGGCGCCGCTGCACGCTTGCGCCGAGCGTCACACCGTCGGCATTCCAGGTGTCGCTGTCCGGATTCCGCCGGCGCTGCGAGTACTGGCGCTCATCGAGCCGCGTCGTTTCTCCGAAGAGGGCCCACGTCGCGCCCCACACCCTGCCTGACGCGCTTGCGCCGATCCCGCCCCTCCCGCTCGATTCGCCGGTAGTACAACTGGTTGGCGGAATCCAGCGGCTCGGCCCGGCCAGCCCCTCGAGCTGATAGACCCGGAACCCGAACGGATTCGGCGACGTAAAGATCGTCTCGTTTCGGTCGAGCCGCCTGACGTGGATGCCGAACGTCGTACCCAGCGACGGAACGGCACGCCTGACGCCGACGACGATCGCCGGGATCGTCGCCCCGCACCGTCCGCGCGATCATGCTCCGGCGGCTCGTCCGCTCCCCCAGCGTGTCAAGAGTTCCACTTCGGCTTGGGACCTGTGGGCGTGCTGACCTCGAGCGCCGCCCTCGACTCCGTCTGGCGCGCGGCCATCGGAGAGTACGCACCGCGCTCCGAAAAGGGCTGGCATCACAGTACACGCTGCTCATCAAGAGCGCCATCCCTCGTCACGCTTAAACCAGACTTTCCTTAGAGGGAGGGGGAATGAATAGTTGTCGCTACCCTCAGCACCTCGCGGCGGCGAGAGTCCGAGCCGTTCGCCGGCGTTTCTTGACTTTATCTGGCATACCAGAGAATGCTTTCGCGAAATGGGTGATAAGAGTCTACACCGCTGATCGAACCACCTCAGCAATGCTAGACTCAGCCTCAGCATGAGACTTCTCTAATCTGAAATCAAGACGCCGGTTGATGCGAGCCACGCTCTTGCGCCGACCTGAACCTGGCGTTATGATCGTTGCCCCTCTCCTGGCTAGGTGCATCAATGCGCCGCCCCTCTGCTTGGACTGCAGGCATGTACGTCGCGCTCGTGCTCGCGATCGGCATTGTCGTGCTGCTCGCTCGGTCTCACAAAGATCTGGAGGCTCGCTACCAGCGTCTGGCCGAGCGCACCGCTTGGCTTCATCCTGGCAGTTACGTGCCGCCCGTGCCTGCCGTTACCCTCGGCGGCGATACGGTTTTGCTCGGCGCGCCTCCGCCAGACGTTCGTCAGGTGCTGCTGGTGTTCACGACCACGTGCCCCTACTGTCGTGCCTCTCTTCCCGCTTGGAAGTCACTCGCCGCACGTGCCGACAGCCACGCGAGCGTGGGCAAATCCGCCCCGCGCGTCATTGGCCTCTCCCTCGATTCGATCGCGCCGACCGTTGCATTCAGGCAGAAGCACCGGCTGCCGTTTCCGATCACTGTTTTCGATTCCCGCCGCGACCAGGCGCTCTACCGGACCCGATCGGTGCCGCTCATCCTCGTTATCGACTCCGAAAATCGCATAACGTACTCCCGGATGGGGGTGCTCACCACTAACGCCGGACTCGACTCCGTCTGGCGTGCGGCCACCGGCCAGTACCCGCCCCGGCCGCCAGACCAGCGGCACGAAACTGAATGCGCGGCATCTTGCCGCGAAATACGCGTGACGAGTATCTCATGCTCGGTCGCGCGCTCCCTTTCTCGACCGGAGGCGTTCCATGCGCAACCGTGCCACCTTGGTTCTGCGCTCGCTGGCTGCGGCGGTGATCTTGAGCGCACTCGCATTCGGCGCCCAGGAGGCTCTCGCCATTTCCACTCGCTCCGAGTGCGACTGGGATCCGCCATACGCACTCGGGACATGCGTGAGCGAGCAACAGTGCAGCGACGATTGCCGCTTCTGGGGTACTCCCGGCGGTGGCTTCTGCAACTGGGCGAACTGCTGCCTTTGTGAGTACTAGGAATCTCTCACGGTCCTGAGCCGCGCTCCGATGGCGGCTCAGGACCGAACAACTCATCAAGGCAGAGTGCCAGGTGTCGGCGATTGTAGGCGAAAATCGCGAGCACTCGTCTTCGTCCGCAATAAGACAGGATGCATGCCGTCGCGATGGAGCGGAACGCGCTGCAACCCACTCGGCTCCGGATCCGATACACTGACCGCCTGCCGATCGTAGAGGCTGTGGATCGGGGGTTTGCAGTCGGGGTAGCCTTGGGTGACCGACGGCACCCTAACGGTCACGAGATCCAGTACCTCGACCGCCGGAAGACGGATGTAGTCGAAATCGCCAAATGGATGACGGAACCTCGGAAGAGCGGTGAGATCTACCGCGTTCGCGATGCCCCATGGTTGCCAGGCACCAATGAAGTACATTCCATGGCCCTGGATAAAGCCTCCATCCCGAGTGCCGACGCTTACCATGTCCAAGGCGGATGGGTTGTCTGCGTCGGATCCCCCGCGAAACTCGAACTGTGCACGGGACAGGTCGTATGTGCCTGTGGCTAGTTGCGTATGATCGATCGCATCAGTGGCAATCACTACCAGCCCTCCGGGGGCGATGGGCGCCGCAGTCGGAGGAAAGGCATACACGAGATCCACCCATATTCCTAGCGAATCGGCAAGTACGGGTTCGAACACGGTGCAAGGATAGATCGGGTGTTCATACCAGCCGGGAACTGCAGAGAACACCAACTTTCCGGCGATCGCGATTACCGTGTCGCTGTTGTTGTAAAGTTCCATCCAGTTGCCGAACACGTATTGCGGCCCAACGGACTGGAATGGCATTCCCGTCCATAGCTCAGAGATCACCAAGCTCCCCCTGCGACCCGCAGCCGCTGGCACCTGCACCGCCGTCGTCGGCGCCGACACCTGCACCGCGACGCCCCCGCCGAACGCATCCACATCCGCGTCGGCCGGGCCGAGAAGACCCCGCTCCGCCTGCGTCAACGTCCGCAGCACCGACACCGAGTACTCGCCAGGCAGGAGATTCGTGAAGCTCGCCTCACAGCTCGCATCGGTCGTCGCCGTTTGTGACTGGGGGCTGCCGGTGCGCTGCAGCACCACCGTCGCCGCCGGCACACCTACCCACCCGAGCGCTGCGCCTACCGCCGCATCCGCCGACAGCACCGGCACCGTCACCAGCACCGTCGCCCGCCGCACTCCGCCGCCAGTGCCCGTGGTATCGGGCGGCGTATCCGTCGGCAGCCGCGTCTCGGTCCCCGTGCACGCGCACACCAGCGCGCAGAATGCCATCACAAGTGATCGTTTCATGGC
>JBPCLX010000182.1:0-6217 GCA_051002815.1 Gemmatimonadaceae bacterium | reverse complement strand
CGCGGCTGTTGGGAGGGGGGGGGGTGGGTGGGGGGCCAGGGGGCAGGGAGGAGGGAGGTTGTGCGCGCCGCTTGTCGCCCCGCTTTTCGTGCCCAGCATGGCTACACCCATCCCGATTCGAACGATGCGCGTTCTTACGCTTTCCTAGCGAGCGCATCGCGCAAGGCAGCGCACGCGTGTGCCGGATACTTCTGGGCGCACCGATTGAAGCCTGCCGAGCCAGTTACCCTCGCCCCTCTCGCCCCCCGACCCTCGCCCCCCGACCCTATCTTCCCTTGGCGATCTCGTCGAGCCGCCTGTCGATCTCCGCCTTCGGCAGCCACCGCCCGCGCACCATCACCCCCGCCTGCTTCGCAACGTTTCCGATGTCGGCGACCGGATCGGCGTCGAGGAGAATCAGGTCGGCTCGCTGCCCGGCGGCGATGGTTCCGAACTTGTCGGCGTTTTCGAAATAGCGTCCGACGTTGAGGGTTCCGCTGGTCAGCACCTCGTGCGGGGTCATCCCGGCATCGACCATCAGTGACATCTCGCGGTGCAGCGAGAAGCCGGGGACAGAAAACTGTTGAGGGGCGTCAGTGCCCATCAGGATCATGACACCTTCGTCCTGCATAACGTCGAGCAGTCGTTTGCGGTTCTCGGCGAGCGCTCGTCCCGTGGCACGATTCACTTGCGGGCTGGCAAGCCGGTCGCGGTGCATTCGCGTCCACTGCTCCACCGTGTTGGCGGGCATGTAGCGCAGCTCGGGGAATGCAGTGAGCTCCGCGAGCTCCGGTACGCCCATCAACGTCTCCCAGAGCACCATCGTCGGTACTACCCAGGCACCCGCATCCTTGGTGCGACGCGATATCGCGCGCAGACTTTCCTCGGCAACCGGACCCTGGTCGGCGTTCAGGTACTCCATGTAGCCATCGAGATGGTCTACGGTCTCCTGTCCCATTTCCAGCGCGTGCAGCAGCCCGACCTCCTGAGGCACATGTCCGCCAAACCGGATTCCCACCTCCTTTGCGGTACGTGCCATGGCGTCGTATTCATCGAGCGTGAGCCCAGGATGGATCTTCAGCAGGTCCCATCCGGCGGCCTTCTGTTCGCGCACCATTTGTGCTGCCTGCTCCGGACCGCTCACCGAATTGCCATTGAAGCTCGGTCCCGCCAGGTACAGCGTGGGGGCGATCATTTCGCCACTATTGGCCCGGCGGCGCAACTCGAGCTGGTTAGGTGCGCCGAGCATGCCGCGCACGGTCGTGATGCCGTTGGACACGTAGAGAAACAGCACGTCATCGATGAACGCCGCCGGAGCGTTAGGTGGCGGCACGTGCCCGTGCATCTCGGCGAGTCCGGGGATGATGAACTTGCCGCTAGCGTCGATGCGGCGCGCGCCGGCCGGCACCTGCACCGAGGCTGCCGGTCCGACCTCCACTATCCGGTCGCCACGGACGAGCACGGTGTGATTCTCGAGCGCCCGCTCGCTATCCATTGGCAGCACGGTCGCGCCGACGAATGCGGTTGTGGCGGCGGCGTTCTGGGCGGCGGCCGGCGCCGCGGTCGAGATCGCCGCGATGACAACGAGTGAGCGCAGAAACAGGGTAGTGATTCGCATGGGTCTTTCCATCCAGTTGAGTCGATCGTGAGGCCGTGCCGCTAGGGTACGCTCGCCAACCGCATCCGTCAAAGCGAGACCGGGTTCGGGTTGTGTAAGAAAGCCCCGGTCGTGGGCTCAGACGGGCATGCGCCCGTCTGCGCGGGCCACCCGCACTCGAGCACGTCGAGGCCCGCTCGGGCCAGCCCCCCCACCATGGCGCAGTATCGAGCAAGGCCCCGTGGCCGATGCGTGCCTTGGCAAACCGGATCGTGGCCGCGCGGTCAGCTGGAAAGCGATGGCTGTTCAAGTCGTTGCTGTCCCCGGCCGATACCCTTAGTCGAGTGGTCGCAATGTCGTCGTTAGCGCCCGGCGTGGCCGAACCAGAAGCACTTCCGGGCAGATGGAAGGGACTAACTGCGCGCTCGTAGATGCCGATGTGATTTCGAGCTTCGTAAGATCGTCCACCGGAGTAGCCCGATCCAATGCGGCACCCCGAAATCGAGCACCGGAAGCAGCGCGCTGAATATCTGCCAGAGTCATTGCAAGCATCGCCTCGCGGACCGACCGATGGCGCCTATCGCCACCGACTCCTCATCCTCGTCTGAGCTTCTGCAAGAAGTCCTTACACCACGCAACTACTGGCGGCCTCGGCCCGATCATGGTATGGTGGGACTGTTAGGGGCCGGCTCCCCGCCGACTGGTATCCGCTCGGTACCTTCACCCTCACTTGTCATGCGACGCATTCTCTTCCTCGTCGTGGCCGCGGCTTTCGTGTCTCCCCTTGCGGCCCAGAAGCAGCCCAAGCCTGTCGAGCGTCCCAGGCTCGACGCGCGGGCCGACACCAATGATGCGCACGCCTACTGGGAGTACGGGTGGAGCGAGCGGGTTTCGTGGAAAAAGTCCCTGGATGCCTTTTATTGGGCGCGCCGCCTGCAGCCGGACGATACCCATATCATTGTCGCCTTGTATCAGGCGTTCTGGATGCGGCAGTCGCCGGAGTGGCGCAACGAGTATCTCAACGGCGCCGGCTTCGTGGTGAAGTCCGAGGAGGCAAAGTTTCTCGACTCGCTGAGGTACGAGCTCGCCGTTCGCAATCCAATGGCGTTCTTGCGAGGCACCTGCTATCGCATGCGCGGGATCGAGCAGGAGCGAGACCATGTTCTGTCGGCAGTGCTGCTGTACGACGGCCGCTGCTACAAGGAAGCTGCTGTGCGATACGCACAGGCAATCGAGAAGTATCCTGGACGCTTGTGGCTCCGTATCGACCGCGCCCACGCGCTCTATCGCAGCGATCAGCATGGCGAGGCGATCGCCGAGCTGCAGGCCGTGCTCGACACGCTCGAAGGCCGTGCCGTCAAGCGGCTGGCTCACGCGTACCAGACGCGCGCGATCTTCCAGTTCATGATCGGCAATGTCTACCTGGCTGCGCGCAACACTGAGGGTGCGCGTGAGGCATACCAGCGCGCGTTGACGGAGGATCTTTCGCTCTACTGGGTGCACGCCCGTCTCGCCGAGCTGGCGATGAACGAGCGTGACAAAGTCACCGCACTCGCCGAATACGAACAGGCGATCGCGCTAAAGGAGGACGACGGAGTGCTGCAGCACGACTACGGCGTGGCGCTGTCGACGAACGGCCGGTTTGCCGATGCGGAGCCGCACTTCAGGCGCGCGTTGGAGCTCGAGCCTTTCTTCAGCACCGCGTACTACAACCTGGCGGTGTCTCTGGATGGGCAGGGAAAGCGAGCCGAGGCGCGTGAGGCATACGAGGCGTTTCTCGTTCGAGCGCCACGCCAGCAGACGAAGATGATCCTGACCGCGAAGTCGCGACTCGAGTCGCTCGCCGGGCCGCTGACTGCGACAACGCCCCAGGTTCCGTAGCCAGTGGCACACCGAAAAAAAGAGCCCCCCGGACTAGCCGGGGGGCAGTACCGCCACGCCGTTCTCGCGGCGGCGACGGCCAGCTCATTGAGCTGGCTTGAACCCAGTGTAACGCCGAATGGCGGACTCGTCCACCCTCTCGGCGTGAAAAACAAACTTTTGATTTCCGCTTGCACATCGCGCATCAGTTCGATGCTGACCACGGCAAGAATCTGAGCACTTTTCGTTCCTCCGTCGTCGCCAGCTCAAGTCGTACCTCACCTTGCCGTTCCAACTCTCATGACTATACGATCTTCCGTCGCTGCTCACCGGTTCGCTGCCCATTGTGCATTACTCGGGCTCCTTGCGATCCCGACGTTAGCCGCGGCCCAGAGTAGTGGAGCGGTAGTAAAACAGCGCACGCTCTACGAAGACATCCAGATGTTCAGCGGCGTCCTGAATCACCTGCGTCAGAACCACCCGGACTCGCTCGATACGCACAAGCTCATCCTCGAGGCGATCTACGGAATGCTTCGAGCCGCGGATCCGCACTCCTATGTCATTCCCGCGATTCGGCTGGAGCCGGAGCGGCAGCGTGCACTCCGCGAGGGCAAGCTGTTCCCGGTGCCCATCGACTGGCAGTTCGTTGATGGCGCGCCGGTCATCGCCAGCGTCATCGCCGGTACGAAGACCGCACAGGCGGATCTGCTCCCCGGGGATGAGCTCCTCGCCGTCGATGGCAAGCCGGTCATTGCCGGCAGTC
The DNA here is from genome assembly GCA_051002815.1 of Gemmatimonadaceae bacterium. GTDB lineage: Bacteria > Gemmatimonadota > Gemmatimonadetes > Gemmatimonadales > Gemmatimonadaceae > JALZIF01. The sequence continues at coordinate 2,018 of JBPCLX010000182.1, read as the reverse complement.
CGATGGAACTGGATATGACTCTGGCCGGAGACCGCAATTCCACCGTGACGCTCAGGATCGAGCGCCGGCGCTCGGATGGATCGCTCGCCCTGCTCGAGCGCGTCGTCAGGCGTGAAAAGGTCGGCGACATCACTGCAGTGCCGGTCGCCACCATGCTGGACGGGCAGACCGGTTACGTGCGCATAACGACGTTCATGGGTGACAAAGTCGCTGATGATCTGCACGACGCGCTCGGCCGGCTCGAAAAGCGCGGGATGAAGCGGCTCGTCCTCGATCTCCGCAACAACGGCGGTGGGAGCGTCGACGAGGCACACCGGATTGCCGGCGAGTTTCTGCCCAAGGGCACCATCGTGTACACCTCCGAAGGGCGGAAGAAGGAGGTGACCGACACCGGCCGCGTACAGCGTTCGTTCTGGAGCCGCGAAAAGCGCTACCCGATGATCGTACTGCAGAACGAGGGGAGCGCGAGCGCCAGCGAGCTGGTCGCCGGCGCGTTGCAGGATCACGATCGCGCATTGATCGTCGGGCGGCCGAGCTTCGGCAAGTCGCTCGTGATGTTCGCCATGCCGCTCTCCGACGGATCGCTGGTCACGATGGTAGTTGGCCACATCAAGACGCCTTGCGGACGCGTGATTCAGCGGCAGTATCGTAACATCAGCGACCGGACCTATCGCCGACTTGCCGGTGAGGTGGCCGATACCGCGGGTCGGCCGAGCTGCAAGACGAGCGGTGGCCGCACCGTGTATGGTGGTGGCGGAATCGTTCCTGACGTGTTTCTCCCCAAGCCGGACCCGATGCCGCTCTGGCTGTCACGGCTGTACGAACAGGACATACCGCTCAAGTGGGTGGGCGCCTATCTGGATGCAAACCCTTCGGCGCTTTCGTCGGTGGCCGCGCTCGTCGCTGCCGGCGCCCCGCCCGAGGGTGCACTGGCGGACCTGCGTGCCTTCATTGCTTCCCAACGGCTGACGGTGCCTGACGATGCGGATGCAACCCGGCGGCTGGGGCGATTGGCCCTTCTCAGCCTGGCATACGCCAGGTTCGGCGACGAGGGAGTCTATTCCGTGCTGGCCGCGATAGATCCTCAGGTAAGCCAGTCCGTGGCCGCTTTCGATCAGGCGGCGGCCATACTCGACACCACGCCATGAATGTGCAGGCTCCCTTCCTCGCCGACGCGGCGCGCGATGCAAATCCGCCGGGCGATTGCAATACTTGTGGTCGCGGCCGTGCCGGCGTCTGCCCAGTCGCCGGATATCCCGGACCGCCCTCGCCTCGCGGGGGGCGCCGATAGCAACAGCGCCCAGGCGTACTACCAGCACGGCGAGCAGCAGATAAAGACCCGTCCACGCGAGGCAGCCGACGCTTTCTACTGGGCGTCGCGCCTGGCACCGCCGTGGGCCAATCCCTACTACGCGCGAGCAGTAGCGCTCGTGCTCGCCGACCGCAACCGGCTCGTACGATAATGTCGCGGGCGAGAAATCGGTCCGCCTGAGTGAGCAGGCGTTGCGCATCGATTCACTGCGGTTCGAGGCCTACCTCCGTAATCCGCTCATCGTCAGCCCGCTTGACTATCACGTGCTCACGGAATTCATCAGCCAGGTGACCGATGGCCAGTCGATCGGACGATTCCGGTTCGAGACAGGTGACCCGGCATCCGATGCGTGGGTGGCGTACATGCAAAGAGAACTCCTTTCAATCGATCGCGTTCTTCGAGTATTCGCTGGCACAGCTGCACATCCAGCGCGGCGACGATGCGCAGGCCCGCGAGGCGTTCGAGCGCGCGCTGACGACCGATCTCTCGTTCTACGCGGCGTATGCCGCGCTAGGCGACCTGGCAATGCAACGGGGTGATACAGCCGCCGCCGCGGAGAATTACCGGCAGGCGGTAGATCTGCGTCCGGCTGACGGCGGGCTCCGCGCCGGCTATGCATTGGCGCTGATCAAGGCGAATCGCCCGCTGGAGGCCGTCGCGCAGCTCGAGTTGGCGATCGAACTGGAACCCTACTTCGCGCAGCCGT
>JBPCLX010000181.1:0-6920 GCA_051002815.1 Gemmatimonadaceae bacterium | reverse complement strand
TACTTACGAAAGAACCACCAACGCCAGTCCAATCGCCGCCGGAATTGCCTGAACGTAAAGAATCTTCCGACTTGCCGTCGCGGCGCCGAAAACACCGGCAATCACGACACAGATGAGAAAGAAGATCTTCACCGACGTACCTTCAGCGCCAAGACTCAACCCCCAGAACAATCCGGCGGCTAGAAAGCCGTTGTAAAGCCCCTGGTTGGCAGCAAGGACGCGCGACTGTGCGGCCGCTTCCCTGGTGAGCCCGAATGCTCGCAGCCCAGCCGGCTTGTCCCAGAGGAACATCTCGAGCACGAGGAAATAGACGTGCAGCAGCGCAACGACACCTACCACAATGTTTGCGGCTGAAGTCATCGACGCACCATCCTGGAGATGGAGGAAATCCAAAATCTCGAGCGAGGTGGAGCGGGATCGTCGGCTCGCCACGATAATCGGCAACGCACGGGTCGGATGCAAGGCACGGATCGCCCAGTGGAACGACCCGCTATTTCCGACCCCCGATCAACACAAGCGCCGAGCGCTCTTCTCGCGCCACTTGCTCCATGGTGCACTGACGCGGCGCCTTGTCCGGCCGCCAGCGCAGGAACCTGGTCCCGTGACGGAATCGGCCGTTGGTGAAGTGGTCGTACTGCACTTCCACCACCAGCGACGGGTCGAGCGGCTCCCACTGGGTGCTCCGCTCGGTCGACCAGCGGCTTGGCCCCCCGGGTGCGTTTCCGCTGAATCCCTTCCCTCCCCGAAGGGGCTCGACCAGCGGCAACAGTTCCGTGCGCTGGGAATTGGTGAAGCTCGAGGTGAAGCCCAAGTGATGCAGCAGTCCGTCCTCGTCGAACAGGCCGAGCAGAAGCGATCCGATGCCGCCCCCGCGTGAGGCATAACGAAAGCCACCCACCACGCAGTCGGCGGAGCGCATCGACTTGACCTTGCGCATGCCGTCGCGCTCGCCCGACCGGTACGGCAGATCCCGTCGCTTGGCAATCAGGCCATCGAGCCCGCTGCCGATCGACCGCGCCCACTGCTCCACCGTCGGCAGGTCGGTCGTCGCCGGCGAGAGGAGCATTCGTCTCCCCGGTGGAAAGTAGAGCGTGGCGAACGCCTCCAGTGCCTCACGCCTGGCCAGCAGCGGCATCCCCGTCAGATCCGCCCCCTCGGCGTCGACGAGCAGGTCGAACACGATGTACAGCGCCGGCGAATGCTCCGACAGCATTCGCACCCGGCTGGCGGCGGGATGGATACGCTGCAGCAGCTGGTCGAACGAGAGCGCCGGCCCCTCGGGTACGACCAGCTCTCCGTCGAGCACGAAGCGCGGGGCGTCGAGCTCCAGCAGGGCGGCGGCCATTTCGGGAAAGTAGCGGCCTAACGGCTTGCCTGCCTTCGACTGCAGGTCCACCCGGGCGGCATCGCGGAAAGCGAGGCAGCGGAAACCGTCCCACTTCGGCTCGTACTGCCATTCCTCGCCGGTGGGAAGCTCCGGCACGCTCAGCGCTTCCATCGGTTGCGTGGTGCGCGCGATAGGCAGCGTCATGCCAGCAGCGACTCGAGGGGAAAGCGGCGGCGCGGCTCGTTAAGCGGCTTCCACAAATCGCCAACTTCGGCCACGCGATCGGGCACCGTGTGAATGGTGAAATCCTCGATGTCGACTTCGGCTTCTATCTCTGCCCACGTCACCGGCGCCGATACGGTGGCGCCGGCCCGGGGGCGCGGTGAATAGACCGAGGCAAGCGTGCGGCCCCACGCATTCTGGTTGTAATCCACCAGCACGCGTCCAGGCGGGCGCTTGGCTATCCGATATTCAGCGGTGATGGGGTCAGGCCGGTGCCTCGCGAGAACCTGCGCGAACTCCTTGGCTACCGTCCAAACCTGCTTCTGCGTGGGTCCGCGCTCGATCGGCACGTAGACGTGGATCCCCTTTGACCCGGTCGTCTTGGCCAGCGCCTGCATACCTAACGCCTCGAGTGCCTCGCGCACGATCAGCGCCGTTTGGCGAACGGCGTCAAAACCGGCGTCAGGCACGGGGTCGAGGTCGAAATGGATGTAGTCCGGCCGGTCCACATCGTCGCAGCGCGCGTACCATGGGTTGAGATCGATGCAGCCGAGGTTCACGATCCACAGCAGGGCGGCCAGATCCTGCACCATGGGAAAGTGAATCACGTTTCCCGATCCATGCGTAATGGAACAGGTCTCCAACCATTCCGGATGATGACTCGGCACCCGCTTCATGAAGAAATGCTTGCCATGGATACCGTTGGGATACCGTTTCATCACCATTGCACGGTCGGCCAGGTGAGGCAGTAGCACCGGGGCCACCGCGGCGTAGTAGCGCAGCAGATCGCCCTTGGTGATCCCCTCCTCCGGCCAATAGACCTTTTTCAGATTTGTCAGGCGCACCAGCTGCCCGCTGGCGCGTACCTCGGCGTCCTTCCGGTCCGAGGGAATCTCGGCGGTCGGGTCGGGGAGCACCGCGGCTGGAGGCTCTTTTTTGGCGGCGCGCGAACCCGGCGCACGAGTTTTGGGTCCCATACATGAGCCTAATGGAAACTTTGAGCCACCACCGAACGATTCCGGCGGTGGCCGTGTCTACCACAGTGACCAATGGAACGGATCGCAATCGCCCCTGAGGCAGCCGGCGCGTTGGACGAGCCCATGATGATCGAACGCGTCCTCGCCGGCGATGCCAGGGCTGGGAGGGAGCTGTACGATGCGCATGCGCCGCGTGTCTACCGGCTCGTCTTCCGGCTGGCGGGGGATCCCGATCTGGCGAGGGAGCTGACGCAGGAAACGTTCGTTCGGGCCTTTTCGCGGCTCGGTGACTTTCGCGGCGACGCGGCGCTTTCCACCTGGATTCACCGGATTGCGGTAAGCGTCGCTCTCAACGGCATGCGGAAGGTCAAGCGGTTCCGGGCACGAGAGGCGCCGATCGAGCAGGCGGAGTCGATTGGAGTCCGGCAGGGCGACATCGATCCGGATCTGCGGGACCAGCTGGCCCGCGCGATCGACGCGCTGCCGGAGACGCTGAGGGTGACGCTGGTGATGCACGACGTAGAAGGCTACACGCACGGCGAGATCGCCGCGGCGCTCGAGATTCCTGAAGGTACCTGCAAGACCCGATTGTCCGCGGCGCGCGCCCGGGTTCGCCTGGCGTTGGCGCCGTTCAGAGAGGAATAGGAAGCCATGCACGAACAAGACGAGTTGGACGAAGAGCTGCGCGCGGCGCTCCGCGCGTATCGGCTACCTCCCGAGCCTCCGCTCGAGGACATGTGGCAGGCGATCGAGTCACGGCAATTCGGAGTGAGCAGAGCCGAGCGCCGTACCTTCCGGCGCCACGCGCCAGCTTGGTTGGCGGCCGCGGCCACGCTGGTGCTCGGCGTGGGAATCGGCCGGTACGCAGTGCCGTCGCAGAGCGAAGCGCCGGTGGCGATTCAGACCGAAGCCGTCCGCCCCAATGCGCCGCCGGGCCGCGGGATGGTGCTTCACGACGCCCAACTCGATATCCCGTACGAGGTTGCAACCAGCAGATACCTTGGCCAGACGGCGGCGCTGCTCATCGCGCTCCCTGACGAGGCGCGCACCGGACAGGTGGATGCGCAGTTCGCCGCTCAGGCCCGTGACCTTTTGCAAACGACCCGGCTGCTGCTCGATTCGCAGGCCGGCGATGACCCTGATCTGCGGGCGCTGCTCTCGGATCTGGAACTTGTGCTGGCGCAGGTCGCCGGCTTGCGGTCGGGGCATGACCGCGAGGAGCTCGACCTGATCACCGGTGCGCTCGAACAGCGCGACGTTTTGCCACGGCTGCAGTCGGTCGTGGCGCAGATTCCCTACGGTGACGACTGAGGAGACTGAAATAATGAAACAGTGGCTAGCCGCGGCGATCGTTCTCGCCGCACTCGTTCCCAGGGTGGACGCGCAAGACCCGCCGCCCAGGCCCAAGCCTGTTCCGGCGCCGGAGGTGCGGGTACGCCCTGACGTCAATATTGATGTCAGGGAGCTCGGGGAGCACGCAAGAGAGATGGCCGAGCGGGTCCGGGAGAATATCGACGTTTCGGAGCTGGAGTGGCGCGCAGAGGAGTTGGCCGCGCGCGTCCTTGAGTTCGACTTCTCCGAGATGCAGCTGCACGCGGAAGAGATGGCGGATCGAGTGCGCGATCACGACTTCTCGGAAATGCGTTGGCAGGCCGAGGACATGGCCGAGCGCATGCGGTTCGACTTCGAGTCGAACTTCCATTTCGATTTCGATGCGCAGGGTGTTCAGGAGCAGATCCAGTCCGAATTGATGGACGCGCAGGAGCACATGAGGGACGCGCAGCACGACCTGCAGGATCGGCAGCGCGAGCTTTTCGGCCACGAATGGCGCATGGGCGCGCTCGAGCACATCGAGCCCTCGGTGACTGTCGCCATGGAAAGTGCTCAGCACGCCTTGCAGGGGATCGAGTGGTCAGGTGCCGCAGACCTCGCCGACATCACCCTTCGCGGGGTGGCGGGTCGCTTCGAGAACCGGGCCGCGGGCCCGCGGGCGGCGTGGGCGCCTGGCGATCCGGCTGATTCCCTCTATCGCCTGGCAAGAGAGGTGTTGAATCGGGGCAACTATCGCCGCGCGGCCGATCTGTTCCGCGACATCTCCGAGCGCTATCCGAGTTCGCAGTACTCGCCGGACGCGCTCTACTGGGAAGCCTTTGCACTCTACAGAATCGGCACGACCGCGGAGCTGGAGCGGGCGCGGACGGCGCTCGGGGCGCAGCGTGCTCGTTATGCCGACGCCTACGCGCGCAGCGACGGTGCGTCGCTCGCACAGCGCATAGCCGGCGCGCTCGCCCAGCGCGGCGATCGTTCGGCAAGGGCCGAAGTCACGTCGGCAGCAGGGCAGCAGGGCACGTGCGACAAGGAGGATCTGGCGGTGCGGGTCGAGGCGCTGAACGCGCTTTCGTCGCTCGATTTCGCCGCGGCGCGCCCGATTCTCGAGCGTGTGCTCAACCGTCGGGACGACTGCACGGTCGGCCTGCGCAAGCGCGCGGTCTTCCTGATAGGCAAACAGCCCGACGCGTCTTCAGCGCAGCTGCTGGCCACCGTCGTACGCAACGAAACCAGCCCCGAGGTGCGCAACGACGCTATTCTCTGGCTCTCGCGGGTGCCTGGCGATCAGACGGTGGCCATCCTCGATGAGTTGCTGCGCGCAAGCACCGACGAGCGCGTGCAGCAGACCGCGCTGCGCGCGCTGGCGGCGCACGAGTCGCAGCGAGCGCGCGCAATCGTGCGCTCGACGGTCGAGCGGCAGGACGCGCCGGAGAAGCTGCGCGAGTCCGCCCTCTCGGCTCTGCTGCGCGGCGAGCCCGGCGCCGAGGATGCCGCTTTCCTCCGCGGTCTCTACCCACGGCTGCAGAGCGAGCGGCTGAAAAAGTCGGTAGTGCGCCACGTCGGTTCCATGGGCGGCGCGGAGAATCACGCATGGCTCATAGCTATGGCTCGTAACGGACAGGAGCCGATGGAAATGCGGTCCGAAGCTCTTGGCCGCGTCGGACGGTCCAACGACGTGAGCATGCGCGAGCTGGTGTCGCTGTACGATGCGTTAGCCGCGCGCGAATTGCGTGAGCAGCTCATCAGCGTGTACGGTCGCCGCAAGGAGCCCGAGGCGACGGACAAGCTCATCGACATCGCCAAGACAGGAACGGACCCGCGGCTTCGCCGCCTCGCCATTTCCGCACTCACGCGCAAGAACGATCCGCGCACGACTCAACTGCTTCTGGAGATCATAGAGTCATGACCTCGCTCCGTACGTATTCCGGTACCGCCGCCTTGCTGGCGCTGCTCGGCTGCTCGTTCGCCGATGCAGCCGCCGGCCAGGGCCTCGAGGGACGCATCTCATCGGCCGGCAACGGGCTGATTCAATTCAATTATCCGGTCCGCGACGGCGTGTGCGGCAATGGCAAGTCGTTCATCAACGTGGGTGGCAACAGCTGGTATGGCAGCATGAACGACAACACGCGGCAGGAGACGTGCACCGCCGGTCCGGTCCGGGTGGTGATGAACCGCGCCGGCGGTACGATTGTCTCGATCGAGACGTTCGTCGGCCCGGTGCAGACCGAGCTGGGGGTGAACGATCTGGGCGCCGTTTCGGCTTCGGAGGCCGCTGCCTATCTAATCAATGTGGCGGCCCGCGCCGAAGGCAAGCCCAGCCGCGATGCAATCTTTCCGGCGACGCTCGCCGAGGGCGCGCAGCTCGCAGACGGATTGCTGGCTATCGCGCGGGACAAGGCTCGCCCGCGCGACACTCGTCGTCAGGCGATCTCCTATGCCGGGCGTGAGGTCGAGCGCGGCAACGCGAACGCGCAGCGGGTCACCAGCGAGCTCGTTAGCATAGCGACCGACGACTCCGACAATTCCGACACGCGTAGCCGCGCCGTGTCGGTGCTGGCGGGGCTCGACCGCGGCGAAGGGATTCCGGCGCTGATCGAGCTGTCGCGCGCGGGAGACAGCTGGTTGGCTTCGCAGGCCATGCGGTCGTTGTCGAGCTCCGGCGATCCGAGGGCACGCGAGCACCTTCGTACCGCGCTTCGCAGCGGAAACCTTTCGGACGAAGCCGCGGCGACGGCCGTGAAGGGAATGGGCGGCGGGTACGCCACCGCGAGCGATGCCGCATTCCTGCGTGAGACCTACCCCTCATTGCAGGGTGAGAAATCGAAGAGCGCCGTGTTCAGCGCATTGGCCGAGATCGGGGGCACGGACAACCGGACCTGGCTACTCGCGCGCGTGCGCGACAGCAACGAGCCCAGCGACAATCGCCGCCGCGCATTGAGTGCGGCGCGTAAGGCAGGCGCCGACATGGCCGAGCTGGTGTCGTTGTATGACGCAGTCGGCGATGCAAAGATGAAGGAATCCTTGATCTCGCTGTACGGCGGTAGCAGCGAGACGGCGGCGACCGA
>JBPCLX010000180.1:0-3317 GCA_051002815.1 Gemmatimonadaceae bacterium | reverse complement strand
GGCTGGTCGGTTACGCCACGGTCTACCTTGGCCTTGTGGCATTGGTCAATGAGCTCGGTTTGAGTGCGGCAATCGTCCAGCAGAGGCATCTCACCAAAGAGCAGATCGCCAAGCTGGGCGGCGTCTCAGCATTGCTTGGCGTTGGATTCTTCGCCCTCACGCTCGTTGCCTCACCGCTGGTGGCGAACTTTTTTCGCGAGCCCAGAGTTCAACCGGTCGTCGCAATTCTCGCGGTGACTTTCATACTGCGCGGTTTTCAGGTTCTACCGCGTGCATTAATGACGCGCGAGCTCTCGTTCCGCCAGCTCGCATGGATCGACGGAATCGAAGCTGGGTTTCTCGCCGGAAGCACACTGATCCTTGCGTTTCTCGGGCACGGGTACTGGGCGCTGGTATTCGGCTCCATCATCGGTACGGCGGTTGGCACCATGCTGGCGTGGTGGTGGCGTCCGCACCGTATGTCGTGGCCGAGTGAGTTTCACACGATCCGGGAAGCCGTCAGCTACGGCGCCCACGTCGCGGCCTCCCGAGTAACGTGGTACGTCTACTCCAACGCCGATTTCGCCGTGGTGGGCCGAATGCTGGGTACGGTTGCGTTGGGCGCGTATACCTTCGGCTGGACGATTGCAAACATCCCGGTGGAGAAAGTGAGCGCCGTTTTGAGCAGGGTGACCAGCGGCGTCTTTGCGAGCGCTCAGCACGACGACGCGGCGATCCGCCGCTACCTGCTCAGCATTACAGAGGCGCTGGCGATCGTCACCTTCCCCCTTGCCGCCGGACTCGCGCTGGTTGCGCATGACTTCGTGCTGGTGGTCCTCGGTGACAAGTGGGCGCCGGCAATCGCGCCGATGGCCATTCTGGTGGCCTATTCCGGCTTCCGATCGATCAGCATCCTGTTCGGTCAAGTGCTCGTCGCGACCGGCCGCGCGAAGCGGAACCTGCATTTTTCAGTGGTTGCAGCCGTGGTGCTTCCGATCGTGTTCGTGATCGGCGCGCAGTGGGGGACGGCCGGCGTGGCGCTCGGATGGATCATTGGATTCCCGATCGTGTTCGTGCCGTTCGCCATGCGTTACACCCTTCGCGTAATTGGGATGCCGTGGCGTACGTACGGATCGGCGCTCTGGCCGGCGTTGAGCGGGACCGGTGTAATGGCGCTCGCGGTGCTCGGGGCGCGCCTCATCCTGCCCGACAGCAACGATACGGCGACGATGGCGCTTCGTCTCGTCGTTATGGTGACGGTTGGTGTGCTCAGCTACCTGGGCGTAATGTACCTCGCTCACAGGGAACGCCTCCGCGCCTTTCGGACGTTCCTGCGGACGGTGCGGAAGTGAGCAATCGAACGCCGGAACCCGTATTCGAGGCGCCAGGCGGGGATCCCCGCTCGGATCGGCTCCTGCTGATCAGCGACCAGTTTCCGCCAGCGCAGTCCGCCGGTGCGCTCCGATGGCAGAAGCTTTCGCGATTCGCCGCCGGCCGCGGATGGATTCTCGACGTGATCACGCGTGATCCCGCGCTCCTTGACGCGCGCGACGACTCCCGTCTGGCCGAGTTGCCGGCAGGCACGCGCGTTTACGGTTTTGTGCCCCGGGATCTGGTGCTGGATAGCGCTGAGCAATGGCTCAGCCGCGCCTATCGAGCGGTACAGCGTCAGAGACACCGTGCATCCAGCGAATCGGATGGGCGTGAGGCGCGAACGGGACAGGCGCCACGTGCGGCTGGTAGCCGATCCCTGGCACCGGAACAAATGCGGTGGGATCCGGGCAGTACACGGTTCTGGATGCGCAGCTACTGGTCATGGCTGGACCACCGCCGGCAGCTGGCCTGGGCGCGATCCATCGAATCGGTGGGACTGCGAGTACTCGACCGCTCGCGTCACCGGGCGGTGATCAGTTGCGGGCCGTGGCATCTTTGTAACCACGAGGCGGCACGACGGCTATCCCGCCGTGCGCGTCTCCCATTCATCATGGATCTGCGCGACCCGTGGAGCCTGAAGCGGCGCATTGCCGAAACGATCGCCAGCCCGGTTTGGTTCGCGCTTGCCAGGCATCACGAATCGCGCGCGGTGCGTGACGCGGCGTTGGTGGTCGTGAACGCCGAGCCGGTGGAGCGCGCGATGGCCTTACGGTATCCCGGCGCCGCCAAGCGCATCGTGACCGTGACGAATGGCTATGACGACGAGCCGATTCCGGCCACGCGACACGGAGATCGCTTCACGATCGCATACGCCGGTGGCATCTACCTGGACCGCGATCCGCGACCTCTGTTTCAGGCCGCCGCGCGCGCGATCGCAGTGCTCGGCCTCACGCCTGACAGCTTCCGAATAGAGTTGATTGGCAACGTCGACGACTACGGCGGGGTTCCGATCGCGCTCATGGCGGAGCAGGAAGGTATTGCCGGTTACGTCAAGACAGGTCCGCTACGCCCGCGCCAGGAAGCGCTCGAGATGCTGGCCGGGGCAACGATGCTGCTCAGCCTCCCGCAGGACAGTCCGTGGGCGATCCCGTCGAAGATCTTCGAGTACATGCAGTTCGATGCGTGGATGCTGGTGCTTGCCGAGCCTGACGCGCCGGCAGCGCTCCTGCTGCGCGACAGCGGCGCGGATGTCGTGTCGCCAGCCGATGTCGACGGAATGGCGATGATACTGAGGCAGCGGATCGAGGAGTTCACCCGCGGAGAGCGTCCGCGGCGTCTTGCGCACGAAGGAAGGTTCAGCCGACGCGTGCAGGCTGAGCGCTTGATGGATGAGCTGAGCCACTGCATGGCACCACGCCCATTGGCAGCACCACAACCCCGGGAATCGGAAACCGCGCGAGCCACCGCTGGAATGGGCAAGCCGTGATGCGCGAGCACGCCATGAGAATCGTGCGCGATACCGCCTATCGCCTCACGGTGGCCACTCGATATCCGGCGTATCGCCGGCGACACGCCGGTGCGGCGATCTTCGCGTTCCACAACGTCGCGCCTGATGAGGGCGTTCCGGCGCGGAGCGACCGATCGCTGCACATCACCTCGAGTGATTTTCAGGACTACCTTGCGGTCATCGCCGACGGGTATTCCGTAGTTCCGCTTGCTGAAATCTCCGACCGGGTGCGCCAGCGCCGCTCGGTCGATGGGCTGGCAGCGTTGACTTTCGATGATGCCTATCGCGGCGCACTCACGCACGGGGTGCGGGCAATGGCGCGGCGCGGACTGCCGTCGTCGGTGTTCGTCGTTTCGGATGCCGCCGCGGCTCCTTCGCCATTCTGGTGGGACCTGCTCGGCGCTGACGGCGCGGTGCCGGAGCCGGTGCGCGAACGTGCCATGCACGAACTGCGCGG
>JBPCLX010000179.1:0-3797 GCA_051002815.1 Gemmatimonadaceae bacterium | reverse complement strand
CGACCTGTTCTTCCTGACCGCCGACCACGGCAACGATCCTACCACGCCTTCTACCGACCATTCGCGCGAGCGCGTTCCGCTCATCGTGTATGGGCGCGCTGTGCGTCCTCAGGATCTGGGCGAGCGGAACAGCTTCGCCGATCTGGGCGCGACGGCGGCGGAGTGGCTGAACACCGACTTTCGTGGCGTCGGACGGTCGTTTCTGCAGCCGTTGCTGGGCCGGTGAGCTTGTCGAGCGCGGCGGAATCGATCGAGAAGGCGGCCCGTTCGGCCATGGAACGGGCTTACGCTCCCTACTCGAATTTCCGGGTCGGTGCGGCGCTGCTCGCGCGCGACGGACGAGTGGTGAGTGGCTGCAATGTGGAGAACGCCGCGTTTCCGGCGGGAATCTGCGCCGAGCGTGCCGCTGTGGCCGCGGCAGTGGTGCAGGGGGTCAATGACCTCGAGGAATTGCTGGTAATCACGGAGGCGGAGGCGCCAACGCCTCCATGCGGAATGTGCCGCCAGGTGCTGCAGGAGATGGCGCCGGGGTTGCGCATAACCAGCCTGACGATTCACGGCGCTCGCGCCGAGTGGCGAATCGCGGAGCTGCTCCCCCACCCGTTCACCAGTGGGGCGTTGGTGCACGGGCACGCGGTACGGAATTCGACCAGGCAGGCATGAGCGACGTGTTGAGAAAATTTCGCCTGCTGGCGCTATGCGCGGCGGGGCTGATGATGATTGCCGGCTGCAGCGAGGACCTCGCTGGCGGTGCGGCGTGTCCGGTGCTCTGCCCCGAGCAGGGTCTCGAGGTGCGGGATACGGTACTGTACCCCGTCGTGTTCGACAGCTCGTTGTCGGGGTACCCGTTGATCGGAACGGAGCCGGCAATCGTTCTGGCAAGGCGCGGCGACACGCTCGTCACCGCCGGGGTCGCCCGCTTCGATACGCTGCTCCACCGCATAACGCGGGGTGATACCGCGCAGCGAACGATCACCGGCATCGAAACGGCTGACCTGCTCCTGTCGATCGCCGCCGCGCCTATCGCCAGAGATTCGGTCACCATCGAGCTGTATGACGTCGATACCACGGTGGTCGGGATCGACACTGCCGCCGTGCGACAGCTCTTTCGCCTCGACCGGCTCATCTCGTCCCGCACCTTCCACAGGGATTCGCTCGTCGGGACGCGGCGAATTCCGGTGCCGGCGGCTTTCCTCGCGCCCCGGATCATCGCCGGCGATCGGGTGCGATTCGGAATCGCCGTCCGCAGCGACTCGTCGGTGCAGCTCCAGATGCTCACTGCGGAAAGCACTGGCGCGGCAATCCTGAGCTATCTGGCCAGGGCGCCCGCGGACACGCAGACCCTTTCGATCGTGGCCAGCTCCAATGTCGCGGCGACTCCCGGTGGGGCGGCGAACAGTTTCGCCGACTATCAGGTCATCCTGGACGGAGTATTTCCACCAGCCGGCGTGCTGGCGGTGGGGGGTGTGCCCGGAAACCGCTCATACCTGCGCTTCGACATTCCGCAGGGGCTCATCGAGACCAACACGATCGTGCGCGCTCTGCTGGTAATGACGCAGATTCCCAATCGCACGATCGATCCGGGTGACACGCTGCGGCTGCTTCCACGCCTGGTTCGCGCCACCACCGTTCTGGATCCGGAACCCGGCAAGGCGGCATTGCTGTTAGGCAACATCGCATCGTTTCCCATGCCGCCAATCAGCATCACCGCCGCCGATAGCGGACAGCAGCAGTTCCAGATCGCTACCGCCATAGCCGTCTGGCGGCAGTCGCCTGATCAGACATTCACTCGCGCACTCGTCCTGCAGGCGCTCGACGAAGGCATTGCACCGCATACCGCGTTGTTCTACTCGAGCGATCCGGGTGTGCCGCAGGGGCAGCGGCCGCACCTACTGCTCAGCTACGTGCCGCGCGCCGGCTTTGGGCTTCCCTGATGCGACGATTCGCCGCGGTGATGTTCGGTCTCCTGATCCTCGCTCCCGCTCTTCACGCGCAGGGTACGCTGAGCACGCAGGGATTCGGCTATCCTACCGGCCAGCTTGCCGCGCGCGCGCGTGCGATGGGTGGCGGGTTGGCCGAGCTCGATCCACTGTCACCGCTCAATCCGGCGGCGATTGGGATGCTTGGCCGGCCGGGGGTGTACTTCGAATATGCCCCGGAATGGCGTCGTGTGTCGTCGCCGGGCGGCTCCGACAATTCGGCCGTCTCGCGCTTTCCCGTCGTGTCGGCGAACATCGCCATCGGCCAGCGGTGGATGCTTGGATTCGGTTCGTCCACCTTGCTCGACCGTTCGTGGGAGACGAGTAACGACCTGATCATCGGACGGCCGCCTGACACGTCGACGGCCACCGCCAGCTTCCGTGTATCCGGCGCGATGAACGATGTGCGGCTCGCCGTCGCCTATCGACTGCACCCCACGCTGCTGATCGGGATTGGCGGACATGCGCTGACTGGTGCGAGCCGAACACAGCGTCAGCTCATCGTTCCCGATTCGACTCAGTTCACTCCCGCACTCGAACGCCGGCGCTTCGGGTATTCGGGGACCGGCCTGAGCGTGGGTGCCGGCTGGCGTCCGATTCCCACCCTCGGCGTGGGAGCATCGTTGCGCACCGGCGGCAGTGTGACTGCATCAAGCGGCGACACGACGCTCAGCACCGCGGACTATCCGTCGCGCGCTGGCGCTTCCGTAGAATTCACCGCGGTACGTGGCATGACACTGGCCGCGCGTGCGGGGTGGGTAGGCTGGTCGAACCTCGAATCGCTTTCACTCACCAATGTGCCGGTGCGCGATACGTGGGAGATGGGGCTGGGTTTGGAAGGGCGCGGCGCCCGCGTGTTTGGCAGCGACCTGCCGCTTCGCATCGGTTATTCGCGACGGGGCCTGCCGTTCAGCCTGCCTGACGGCTCGGAGGTGTCGGAGAACGGCCTGTCCGCGGGGCTCGGCGTACCCCTTGCCGGCGGCCGCGGCATGTTCGACCTGACGGTACAGCGCCTGATCCGCGACGCCTCCGGCGACGTGCAGGAACGAGCCTGGGTAGTGGGCTTCGGCGTGCTGCTGCGCCTCTAGCGCCATGCCGACCGGGGTCGCTGCCGAGCCGTCCTCCCCGCTGATCCTCGTCGCCGACGACGTCGAGGCGAATGTGGAGCTGCTGCACGACCAGCTCACCATGTTAGGCTACCGTGTCGTCTCGGCGCTCGACGGCCCGTCGGCAGTCGAGATGTGTTTCACAGCCCGTCCGGACCTCTGCATTCTCGACGTGGCGATGCCGGCTGGATCGTTGGGCGTCGATCACCGTGCCACCGGATTCGAGGTCTGCCGTCGCATCAAGCGCGATCCGCGCACCGCTCGCATTCCGGTCATTTTCGTTACCGCGCTCAACGACGCCACCGATCGGGTGAAGGCGATCGAAGCGGGAGGCGACGATTTCCTGACTAAGCCGCACAACCGGCAGATTCTCAGCGCGCGCGTGCGCAGCCTGCTGCGCCTCAAGGCGGCGACCGACGCACTCGAGGATTCCTACCGCAAGCTGCGCGAGCTGGAGAAGGTACGCGACGATCTGATGAAGATGATCGTGCACGATCTCAAGACCCCGCTCACGAGTGTGCTCGCCGCGCTCGAAATGGTGATGGATGGCGACTTCGGGCCAATCGCCGAGGAGCAGCGTCGAGCGTTAGGGGATGCCGAGGCCAAGGCCGAGGACCTGCTGGCGCTCATTGGCGACCTGCTCGAGGTGGCGCGGATCGAGGAGACCACCGTCACCCTGGACCTGGACACGATCGCGCCGGCGGCGTTTCTG
>JBPCLX010000178.1:0-2657 GCA_051002815.1 Gemmatimonadaceae bacterium | reverse complement strand
GCCGGGATGAGAGACGAAATACTGCCGCCGGACCTTTACGACGATGAGTTCGAGCAGGAATTCGACTACGATGATGAATTCGATGACTCGGAGGCCTCTACGCTCGAGCGAAACGTGCTCGAGGCGTTCCGCAACGATCCCATTCTCGCCGAGCGTGCGGTGGACATCGCCGCCGCCAACCCTGAGCTAGTAGAGCTTGCTGGCTGGGTGCACTCCGAAGAGGAGGCTGAACACGCGGTCGTCATCGCACGCGGCATTCCCGGGGTCACGACCGTGGTGAACCGCCTCTCCGTCGGGGAGGAAGAGGCTCGGCTGGCCGATGCCGCACGCCGTCGCAGTGAGGGCGATCCCGCGCTCACGGAATCACACTGGGAAGGCCAGCGCGTGGGTACCGGGCGGCGGCGCCAGGGCAACTCCGGGGAACCTGACCGGCACGCGGATCCGAAGCCCAAACTCGAATCACGCTGGCTCGAGGAGCGCGAGGCGATACGCAACTCGGCCGAGGATCTCGCGGTCGGGCAAGGGCGGCGCGGCAGAAAGAAGGTGGAAACTGTGCGCGGCGTCCCGAAGGGCGATCACGTGGAGAGCGAAGAGGCGCGAGAATAGCGCATCGCCCAGGGATGCGAGATGCGAGATGCGAGTACGAACTCGTATCTCGCATTTTTTTTCGCAGGCACATGTCGCCCGTCGACTCTCGGCCCGCTAGCTTCTCACGAATGACGTCCCAGATCGAGCACGAGCTCGCTCCGCTCTACGAACCCGGCTCAATAGAACCGGAGATCTACGCCCGTTGGCTCGACGCGGGTGCGTTCAATGCGCATGCTGGCAGATCTTCGCGAATCGGTGGCGACCGCCCCCCCTTCACCATCGTCATTCCGCCTCCGAACGTCACTGCGGTACTGCACATGGGGCACGGACTCGACGAGACCGTGCAGGATGTGATAGTCCGCTGGCGACGAATGGCCGGTGACGAGGCACTGTGGGTGCCCGGTACAGATCACGCGGGCATTGCCACGCAGAACGTCATCGAGAAGCAGCTGGCCGCGGAAGGGAAAACGCGATTCGATGTGGGACGCGCCGCGTTCGTCAGCCGCACCGAGGAGTTCGTTCGCGTCACCGGCGGTTCGATCCTCGAGCAGCTTCACGCTATTGGGGCATCGTGTGACTGGTCGCGCACGGCCTACACGCTCTCCCCCGGTCTTTCGCGTGCCGTGCGCGAGGCGTTCGTCAGGCTCTACGAGAAGGGGCTCATCTATCGAGGGCACCGGGTAATCCACTGGTGCTCGCGTTGCCTCACATCCTTGAGCGACGAAGAGGCGGAGCACGAGGAGACGACCGGCGCGCTGTATCACGTGCGATATCCGCTGCTCAGCGCCGACGGCACGATCGACGCTGAGCCCGGCGTTACGGTGGCCACCACCCGTCCCGAGACGATGCTCGGCGATGTTGCCGTCGCCGTTCATCCGGAAGACGACCGTTATCGTCATCTGGTTGGCCGTCAGGTGCTGCTCCCGATCGCCAACCTGCCCATTCCCATCATCGCCGACGCCTATACCGACCCGGCATTCGGCACCGGCGCGGTGAAGATCACGCCGGCGCACGATCCTAACGACTTCGAAGTCGGCATGCGGCACGGCCTGCCGATGCCGGTGATCATGACCGGCGACGGCCAGATGCGCGATGAGCCCGATGCCACGCCGCGGCGCGTCCCCGACGATCTTACCGGAATCGACCGCTTCGAGGCCCGCGAGCGCATCGTCGCCTCCCTCGACGCCCAGGGGTTGCTCGTCAGGCGGGAGACGCACCTGCACGCCGTGCGGCACTGCTATCGGTGCGACACGGTGGTCGAGCCGCGGCTGAGCGATCAGTGGTTCGTGAAAACGGCCCCGCTGGCCGCGCCTGCGCTCGAGGCCGTGCGACGAGGCGACATTCGCATTCTGCCCGAGCGTCATCACGCGGTATACGTCAACTGGATGGAGAACATCCGCGACTGGAACATCTCGCGGCAGCTCTGGTGGGGACACCGAATTCCGGTTTGGTACTGCGAGCGGTGCGGTGGCGAGCCAATCGTCAGCCGGGAAGATGTCTCCGCCTGTCCGACGTGCGCCGGCCCCGTCAGGCAGGATGACGACGTGCTCGATACCTGGTTCTCGTCGTGGCTCTGGCCGATGTCCACACTCGGATGGCCCGACACCAGCTCGGAGGACCTGCGCGCCTTCTACCCCACCGATGTTCTCGTCAGCGCCCCCGACATTCTGTTCTTCTGGATCGCGCGGATGATCATGGCTGGCTACGAGTTCATGGGTGAGCGCCCGTTTCACACGGTGTTTCTCCATGGAATCGCGCGCGATCCGAGCGGCCGAAAGATGTCCAAGTCCCTCGGCAACGGCATCGATCCGCTCGATGTCGTCAGGCAGTTCGGCGCCGATGCGCTGCGTTATACCGTCATCGCCGGAATGGGGATGGGCGTCGATGTCCGACTGGACCCGGATGACCTCGAGAAGTCGTTCACGCCAGGCCGTAATTTCGCCACCAAGCTCTGGAACATCGGGCGCTTTCTCCTTGGCAGCGTGGGACGTGAGCCTGTCGCCCCACTCGCCAGCATCGACCCGTTGCGCCTCACGCGAGCCGATGCATGGATCCTCGATCGGCTCAAC
>JBPCLX010000177.1:0-10087 GCA_051002815.1 Gemmatimonadaceae bacterium | reverse complement strand
CGGCTCCCTTCCGCAGCGAGTCGGCGGAATTCGGCGCCCCGCTCCTCGTAGTTCCGAAACATGTCATAGCTCGAGCATGCGGGCGAGAGCAGCACGGCGTCGCCCGGCTCCGCGATCTCCTTCGCGCGAGCCATCACCTCCTCGAACGATCTGCCCATTCGTTCCACCGGCACAGCGACACCCAGATCGGCGGCGATGCGCTCCCCCGCTTCGCCATAGGCCAGCACCCGCTTGGCCGAGCGTTTCAGCGGGGCGATGAGCGAGGTGTAGGGCTCGCCCTTGTGGCGACCGCCTAGCAGTACGACGGTGGGGCGCGTCATCCCTTCGATGGCCACGAAGGTGGAGCTGACGTTCGTCGCCTTGGAATCATTGATCCACACTACGCCGCCAAACTCACCCACAGGCTCGAGCCGGTGACCCAGCGCGCGGAACGAGCGAACGGCGGCACCAAGAGCGCGGCGCGCCTCTGGAACAACGTGCTTCTCATCGGCCACCATCACCGCCAGCGATGCAGCAAGTGTGTTAGCCACGTTATGATCGCCCAACAGGGCGACATCGCCGCGGGCAACCAGAGGCTCGCCGAGCACCACCAGCTGGTCCGCGACGCGATCGTAATGCGCATCGGCAAGCGGGTCGTTCAACGAGAACAGATAGGTATGTCCGGCGAGTCCTCCCTCCTCCTCGGCGCCCGGTCGGCGGGCCGGCAGCGTGAGGGTCAGCGGATCGTCGGCATTCAACACCCAGCGGGAAGTCGGACTCGCGTTCCGAAAGAGCTGCGCCTTGTCCGCGTAGTAGTCGTCGACCGCGTCGTACCGGTCCAGATGGTCTGGCGCGAGATTGGTGACGACGCCGACCGCAGGCCGGATCCCTGGCGTGTCGTGGAGCTGAAACGACGACATCTCGAGCGCCAACCAATCCGGCTGCACCTCACGCAGCGCGATTTCGGTAATGGCCGTCCCGATGTTCCCGGCGTCCACGGCATCGCTGCCAAGCGAGCGAAGGAGGTGACCGATCAGCGCCGTCGTCGTCGTCTTGCCGTTGGTGCCGGTAACGGCGATTACCCGTGGTCCGGTGGCCAGCCGGATCGCCACTTCCACCTCGCTCACCACCGGCACGCCCGCCTGACGAGCGGCGGCGAGCGGCGCCGCACCCGGCGGAACACCAGGGCTCGCGACGACCGCCACCGCGCGTGCAATGCGCTCCAGATCGTGGCTGCCTGCTTCCGCCGCAATGCCTGCCGCTACCAGGCGTTCAGCCGCCTGGCGAGCGGATGCCCCGTCGTCGGCGTCGGACGCGTAAACGCGCGCGCCCGCTCTAGCGAGGAGCAGCGCCGCACCCACCCCGCTCTTGCCGAGCCCAATGACCGCAATCTCGCCGGCAGCCCACTCCGGCGGCAGCGGCGCGAGCCGCGCGGCACTCATCGCAACTTCAGCGTGCTGAGCGCGATGAACGCGCAGAAGATGCCCAGGATCCAGAAGCGAATTACCACCTGCGTCTCGGGCCAGCCCATCAACTCGAAGTGGTGGTGAAGCGGAGCTCGGCGAAAGAGCCGGTGCTTCTTCGCGTATTCGAGTCCGTATCGCCGGCGGCGGTACTTGAACACCCCGCGCTGAAGGATGACGGACATCGTCTCGGCCACGAATACGCCGCCGATGAGCAGGAGCAGAAACTCCGACTTGAGCAGAATAGCTACCACACCTAACGCGCCGCCGAGAGCCAGCGACCCCGTATCGCCCATGAATACCTGCGCCGGATGCGCATTGAACCAGAGAAACCCGATCGCCGCGCCGAACACGGCCGCGCAGAAGATCGTCAGCTCACCCGCGCCGGGCATGTAGTAAACCTGGAGATAGCTGCTGGTGTCCACCCGGCCGATCACGTATGCGAACAACGCGAACGTCGCGGCGGCGATTCCGCAAAGGCCGGTCGCAAGACCGTCCAGCCCGTCGGTGATGTTGACGGAGTTCGTCGCCCCGGTGAGCAGAAACGCCACCCACGGAACGTACATCCACCCGAGAAGCGGAACGACGAGCACGTACTTGTAGAAGGGCAGCGTGGTCGACGCTCCGGGGAGGGGTGGTGCAAGCTCCACCTGCCAGAGAAACACCCCGAGTATCACGCCTAGCGACACCTGACCGAGCAGCTTGTGACGCTCGACCAGCCCGACGTTGACCTTCCCTTCCCTTTGTTGCTTCAGCTTGAGGTAGTCGTCCCAGAAACCGATCGCCCCCATGTACGCCATCGTGAACAGGGCGACCCAGACGTAGATGCTGTTGAGCCGCATCCACAGAAGCGTCGGAACGATCGCCGCGATCAGGATGATGATTCCTCCCATCGTCGGCGTCGCGCCCTTGCCCGCATGCGTGTCCGGGGTTCCCGCCCGCACCACCTGGCTGATGCGCATCACGCGCAGCCGGCGAATCACGAACGGGCCGACCATGAAGGCAACGAGAATCGCCGATACAGCCGCGCCGGCAGCACGAAAAGTTATGAAGTTGAACAACCTCAGCACGCTCCATTGATCCTGGAGCTCGGCCATCAGCCAGGTGAGCACGTTCGCGCCGCCCAGTCGGATAGGTGTGGTACGAGACGCTCGAGGCGCACTCCACGCGACGCCTTGAGCAGGATTACCGAGGTTGCCGTGAGACGGGGTTCCAGCAGCGGCCAGAGCTCGTCGACATCCGTGGCGGTCACCACGCGCGGATCAGCGGCCCCCAGAGAATCGAGGGCGGAAGCCATCTCCCCGATGCCGGCGATCACCTCCACGCGCGTTGCAAGGGCATAACGAGCCATCTCCTCGTGCAGTCGCCTGGCGTGCGCACCCATTTCGCGCATTCCGCCCAGTATGGCGACGCGCTGGCGGCCGCCGTCCACGCCGCCGAGCAGGTCCAGTGCCGCACGCATGGACGGAGGGTTGGCATTGTAGGCATCGTTTATGAGCGTGGCGGTGCCGAGTGACTCCCACGCGGTACGCATCGACGGCAACGGCATGCCGGCAATGCCTTCGGCGGCATGCAGGTATGAAACGCCGCACTCCCGGGCGACCGCGACGGCGAGGGCGGCGTTGCGAAGATTGTGCGCGCCCCGGACCGGTGGATGCACCGACACACCGTCCACTTCGAACCAACCGCGGCCCTCGGGATCGACCCCCCATCCGGTGACCGGTAGATCGCCGCCGACCAGCCCGGCGACGACCACCCGGGCGGCCAGCCGGCGTGCCGCATCGGCGATCTCCGGCTGCGCGGCGGGCACGATGCCTATCGCTATCCCATCGAATACGGATGCTTCCTCGGCCAGCACCGCGTCGAGCGTACCCAGCCCCTCGAGATGCTCCTCGCCGACCGACGTGACGACCGCGATGCTGGGCTCGGCGATCGCACGCAATCGTGCGACCTCGCCAGGCGCGTTGGTGCCAAGCTCGATGACCGCGATCTCGGTCTGCGGGGGCATGGCAAGCAGCGTGAGCGGCACTCCGATCAGATTGTTGAGGTTGCCGGTGGTGGCGTGGACCTCGAACGCGCGCGCCAGGGCGGCGCGGATCATGTCCTTGGTCGTCGTCTTTCCGTTGGAACCGGCCACCGCGACCAGCGGCCCGTTCCAGGCGCACCGGTAGTACCGAGCCAGAGCACCTAACGCTACGAGCGTGTCGGCGACGGCATACACCGGCACGCCCAGCCCCACCGTACGGTTGGGATGCTCGACAACCAGCGCAGCGGCACCCTTTTCGACCGCCTCGGACAGAAAGTCGTGAGCGTCGAAGTGCTCGCCGGCGAGCGCGACGAACAGATCGCCCTGCTCGATCCGACGCGTATCGGTGCTGACGGCGCGTAGCGGCATGCTGCCCGAGGGATGGTTGCCGCTTCCGAATGGGGCGAGCGCCGCGGCCACACGTTCGAGGGTCCAGAATCCCGCGACAGCTGCGGGGATGGTGGTGCCGGCGCTCATCGCGCACCGCCGGCGGCCATCAGCTCCCGGACGATCACCTGCTCGTCGAACGGATACTTCGTCGTACCCCGAACCTGATACGTCTCGTGTCCCTTGCCGGCCAGGACCACCACGTCGTCAGGCTGGGCGACCGCCAGCGCACGCGCAATCGCTTCGCGCCGGTCTGCGTACCGCTCGTGCCGGCCGGACGGCATTCCCGTTTCGATGTCGTCGAGGATGCGTTCCGGATCCTCTGTGCGCGGGTTGTCGCTGGTGACGATCGCCAGATCGGCATGCTCCGCGGCAATGGCTCCCATCGGTGCGCGCTTGCCACGATCGCGATCACCGCCGCAGCCGAAAACGACGATCAGCCGCCGATGCGCGAATGGACGCACCGCCTCGAGTGCGCGCTCCAGAGCGTCAGGAGTATGGGCATAATCGCGCAGCACGGTGGGACGCGTTCCGATCACCTCCAGCCGCCCGGGTACCTGCGGCACATTCGTCAGGCGGGCGGCGATCTCGGGGAGCCCGAGACCCATCCCCCACACCGCCGCCGCGGCTCCCACCGCGTTGGCAACATTGAAGTCGCCGATGAGCGGGAGTCGCACGGCAGCCCGCGCTTCATTCGCTTCGATCGTCCAATCGCTGCCAGTGGGCGTGTACCGCACCCCCGTTGCGCGCACCATCGCCGGCTCCCGCACCCCGAACGTCACCATGCGCGGACCGGTTGGCAGTGCCCCCCATGCGGCATCGTCGGCGTTCACTGCCACTACGCCACCGGGGGAAACCAACGCCACCAGCCTGGCCTTGGCGGCGAAGTACGCCTCCATGGTCTCATGATAGTCGAGATGATCGCGTGTCAGGTTGGTGAACACCGCGGCGGCGAAAGCTACTCCTTCCACACGATGCTGGTGCAGGCTGTGGGATGAAACCTCCATGACTACCGAGCGGACGCCGCGATCCACCAGGGCGCGGAACAGCCGCTGCAGCTCCACCGGCCCGGGCGTCGTCAGGCCTTCTCCACCCTCGACCGGCTCCCCGGGAGATCCGACGAGCACGCCGAGCGTGCCGATCGACGCCGCAACCGACTCCTGATCGTTCAGCAGGTGGCGAAGAATGTTTACCGTGGTCGTCTTGCCGTTGGTGCCGGTAACGCCGACCAGTCGCAGCACGCGGGCGGGGAAACCGAATGCCGCCGCCGCGGCGACGGCGACGGCGCGGCGGCTTTCCCGCACGACGAGAGCGGGAAGCTCCGTTGCGCCGGGATCCTCGACCATTGCCGCGATCGCGCCGCGCGCGCTTGCCTCGCCGAGATAGGCATGCCCATCGAGCAGGGCTCCGCGTACCGCAATGAACAGCCCGCCCGGCGTGACATGGCGGCTGTGATCGGCGATATCACTGACCTTGTCGGGAAGACTTCCGCGCGACTCGATGAGCAGCCCAGCCGCGCGCAAGGCGCCGGCTATCGACCTGAGATCCACCGTACTCATGGCTCCGCCACCACCCGGACGCTCGAGCGGGCGGCGTGCACGACGCCAGCCTCGGGAGACGAGCTCACCACGCGGCCGGTACCGAAAATGCGAACCCGGAACCCCGCGCGATGGAGGGTGCGCGCCGCATCTCGCAGGGAGAGCCCGAGTACGTCGGGAACCTCGCGCGGCGAAAGCGATGCCGTGTCGGCGTTTGCTACCAGCGGTATGGTGAATCGCACAG
The DNA here is from genome assembly GCA_051002815.1 of Gemmatimonadaceae bacterium. GTDB lineage: Bacteria > Gemmatimonadota > Gemmatimonadetes > Gemmatimonadales > Gemmatimonadaceae > JALZIF01. The sequence continues at coordinate 4,450 of JBPCLX010000177.1, read as the reverse complement.
GCCCCGCATCGGGAACGGGCTGCGATTCCGCTTCGGCCTCAGGCTCTAGCTCCCATCCCGGCATCGGCTCCACCACCTCGGGCTCCATTTCCGCCAGCGCAACCATGGCCGAATCGGCACCGGCGCCTGACGAAGCGGCCAGCGTGGAACGATCGATCGAGGCGCCCCTTGCCGCCAGGGCCGCCACGACGGCGGCTCGAAAGGCCGGCGCGGCCGTCTGCCCTCCATAGTATTTGCCGCGCGGGCCATCCAGCTTCACGACCACCACGACCTGTGGTCGATCGGCCGGAAAGATTCCGACGAACGAGGCAGTATAGCCTCCTCCAGCGTAGGAACCGTTTACCACCTTGCGAGCCGTACCGGTCTTCCCCGCCACGGTGAAGCCTGCCGGCGCCGCCGCGCTTGCAGTGCCAGCCTCCACCGTCTGCCGCAGCATCTCCATCACCGTGCCGGCAACCTTCTCGTTCATCACCCGCCTGACGACGCGCCGCTCGTGCCGGAACCGCACATCGCCATCAGCCGTGCGAATCTCCTGAACGAGCGCGGGTTCGAGCAGCTCCCCGCCGTTGGCGAATGCCGCGTAGGCGGTGGCGAGTTGAAGCGCGGTCACCGACAGTTCATAGCCGATTGCGAGCGATGCCGCGCTCTGCGGCGTCCAATCACCGACCGGACGCAGAAGGCCTGACGCCTCGCTCGGAAACAGCACACCGGTCGGCGTTCCGAAGCCGAAATCGCGCAGCGTCTCGTACTCCTCCGCCGCGGTCAGCCGTTCGGTGAACTTGGCGATACCGACGTTGCTCGAGTGCACGATCACCTCGGCAAGCGTGAGAACGCTGTCGCCGGTATGCGTGTCGGTGATCGTACGTCCGTGCGTCCGGTAACTGCCCTCGCCGACGCTCACCGTATCGCGTGCGGAGACGCGTCCTAGCGACAGCAGCGACGATGCAATCAGCGGCTTTATGGTTGAGCCAGGCTCGAATGGTTCGGTCAGCGCCGGACTCCCCGAGACGGGCTGTCGGAGCCGGACGGCGGCCAGCGCGCGGATCGATCCGGTCCACGGATCGAGCACGACCATGTCCCCGCCATCGGCGCCGGTGCTGTCCACCGCCTCTCGTAAGGCGCGCTCGGCGATTTCCTGCCACTCCTGGCTGATCGTCAGCAGCACGTCATCGCCGGCACGGGGGGCGAGCTCGACGAAATCGGGTGACCCGCGTGTCCGGCGTGCACCGTCGCGCACCTGCACCCGTTCGCCTTCGGTACCCGTCAGGTACTCGTCCAGCGCGCGCTCCATGCCGTCCGTACCGCTGCCCCCGGGAGCGGCGCGTCCCACGAGCCGCCGCGTTGACGGCCGGCTCGAATACCACCGCTGGTAGACCGGGTAAAACGTAACTCCCCTCATGCCCCGCAGCTCGGCCACCGATTCCCGCGGAAAGCGTCCAGGCACCGCCAGCCACATCAGCTCCGGATTAGTCGCCTGGCGAATCGTGCGCGCGGGCAATCGCAGCCGCCGGAGCACGCTCGCCAGCCGAGGCTGGTCGCGAATCTCACGCGGTGAGATGCCGAGCGACACGTACTCGACGTTGCGCGCGAGCGGAATGCCGTCTACATCGAATATCGCACCCCGCGGCGCGGGTATCGTGACGGTGGAAGTCTGCTGCCGGATCGCGGTAGTCGCCCACTGTTCCTGCTGAAACAGCTGCACTTGCGCCGACCGTGCGATGAGCAGGAGCACGAACAGCATCAGTGCGAGCTGGACGACCATCAGCCGTCCGGGACGCGTCATTGTGGCGCGGTGCTCCGGCGAGGAATCATTACGTATTGCGGGCCGGCTGCAACGTGCATCCCCAGCTGACGCTCGGCGATCTCGGCGATTCTTCCTCGGCTTTCCAGCTCGCGAATCTGCGCTTCGAGCCTTGCGCGCTCTGCCTCGAGAGCGAGCCGCCGGTCGGAGAGTTCGGCGAGCGCATGTTCGCCTTCGACGCCCGTGGCGCGGCGCCATACGATGACGACGGCCACCACCAGAATGGCCAGCAGGGCCAGCGCGAGCCAGGACCGGCCCCGCTTCCTTACGCGGCGCGCCGCCATGCCCTCATCCGCGCACTGCGCGCCCGCGGGTTGCGCGCGACCTCTTCCGCCGTCGCCGTGACGCCTCGCCGAATCACGAGCTCGCCGAGCGGCTCGCCCCGGCACGTGCAAACCGGCTGGCGGTGAGGGCAGATGCACGCCGCACTCCACTCGCGAAAGGCACGCTTCACGAGCCGGTCCTCTCCCGAGTGATAGGTTATCACCGCCAGAATGCCGCCGCTTGTCAGGCGCTCCCGCAATCGGGGCAATCCATCGGCGAGGGCCTCCATTTCATCGTTCACCGCAATGCGCACCGCTTGAAAGAGTCGCGCGAAGTCGCCGGGGCCTGTACGCGGACCGAGCGCGCCGCGAATAGCGCCGACCAGATCATCGCTCGTCTCCAGCGGACGGTTGGCGCGCCGCCGTACAATCTCGCGCGAAAGCCTCATCGCTCTCGGTTCGTCCGCGTATTCGCGAAAGATGCGTCCAAGCTCGCGCTCATCCAATTCCGCCAGCAGCGCGGCCGCCGTCACCGGCCCATCAGCGCCGGCCATGCGCATGTCCAGCGGCGCCCCCTCCCGAAAGGAAAAGCCGCGATCAATCGCATCGAGTTGATGGGATGACACCCCAAGATCGAGAAGAATGCCGTCAAATCGAACGCCAGCGAGCGCCTCGATCTCATCTACGTTCGCAAAGTTGCCTCGCACCGAGAGAAAGCTGCCTCCCTCCCCCTCGTATTCCCGCAACCGCCCCCGCGCCGCCGCCAGAGCGTCGGGGTCTCGATCCAGCCCGGTCACGTGAACCCCGCGCGCCAGGAGTGCGGCTGCGTGGCCGCCACCGCCCAGTGTTCCGTCGAGCACCCGTTGCCTGCCCTCGAACATCTCCAGAACCTCGCCGACGAGGACCGGCGCATGATATGCACTGGTCCACTCCTCGCCGGTTTCTCGCGGGGCATGCATACTACCTTGCCTTCGTTTGTAGCGTCAAGCGCGTATCCTCACACATCCGACTCGATGACGACCCACGGCACACCCGCAACCAAACGGCTGTGCCTCATTCTACATGGCTCGCGTTCGGACTTGCCATCCATGCGCCACCTCGTCCAGTGGGTGCGCGAGCAAGGACACACCGTCGATGTGCGCGTCACCTGGGAAGGGGGCGACGCCGAGCGTTATACCCGCGAGGCCGCGCAATCCGAAGCGGCGTACGACGCGATCCTTGCCGCGGGGGGCGATGGAACGGTCAACGAGGTGATCAACGGACTGTCTGGAAGCGACGTGCCGCTGGGCATCATTCCGCTGGGAACCGCCAATGACTTCGCGCGTCAGGCGGATATACCCGAGGATCCAGACCACGCAATGGACGTAGTGCTGCGACACCCTCCGGTGCGAATCGACACCGCGCAGGCGAACGACCGGCGCTACCTCAACGTGTCCGTCGGCGGTGTTGCCGCCGAAGTGACCGCGGACACGCCCGATGATGCCAAGGCGTCGCTGGGTGTGCTGGCCTACGCGCTGAGCGGGTTGCGCAAGCTGACCGACCTGAACCCATACACCGCGCGCTTTCGCGGCCCGGAGCTCGATCTGCAGTGCAAGGTGCTGCTGTTCGCCATTGCCAACGGCCAGCGCACAGGGGGAGGCACACTGATCGCGCCGAACGCGGACCTTGCGGACGGCCTGCTGGACGTCTGCATCGTCGAAGCTCTGCCGCGAATCGACATCGGTCCGATGCTGCTCAAGGTACGCCGCGGTGAGCACATCGGCGAAGAGGGAGTGCATTACGTGCAGCTTCCCGAAGTCGTGGTCACGACACGGCGGCCGATCGTCGTCAACGTCGATGGAGAAACGAACGAGGCGCGCCGGTTCGCGTATGCTTCGCGGCCGGGCGACCTGCTCATCCATCTCCCTCCCGAATAGGTGCCATGACGCGACACGGCCCCGGCATCGAACCTTCGAAGCCGGGGCCGTACGCACGTCAGGGCGTGGCCGTCAGCGACAGTCGCGCGCCACCTGGCCTTCCACCGCCGGAGCGAACTGCTGAATGGACCCGAGTATCTGCTGGGCCTGTTCGGGCGCGAAGCTTCCTCCGACCGGCACGTTGATCTGGGCGATCACCATGTGGTTCTGCGCAAGCTGCGCAAGCTGGCAGCTCTTGACGTCCTGGTTTTCCTGCGCGGCGCTCGCGGCAACCTGGAAAGCCGCCACACCGTAAAGGAACTTTATCTGCGCGAACGCCTCGCCAAGACCTTGCCGAACTCCTGGTTGGGAAGCAACCGTATCGGCCAGCGCGAGAATGGAAACAGCTCGCAGAAAGTCGTCACGGTTCTTGGAGTCGTTGCCCGCTCTGTACGAGCGATTTCCAACGATCAGCAATCGTTGCGCAATTT